>JACQYK010000082.1 GCA_016208255.1 Deltaproteobacteria bacterium
GCTCTTCCGATCTATGACCCCGGCCAGGGCCACCCGCTTTTTTTCCCCACCGGAAAGCAAGTAACAGGGTTTATCGGCCAGGGGTTCCTTCTTCTCCATCCTCTACCTACTATTTTAATGAAAAATACAGTAAGGTGATTATTTACTTGGTCTCCAATTTGTTTAAACTGTCATATCATCTTGGCTTCGATTTCCTGCCTGAGTACAGGAGATCATCCCTTTTCAAAAAAGAGCTGAGAAGGCCATGGCCGAAATGGGTCAGAATAATCCATAAACCGTCATGTCCCGTCAGGGACGTGACACTGCCAAATATGAAAATTGGCAAGTTGGACTCGGAATCTATTTTCGAACTAAACCGTCATGCCACGCTAGTGGCGTGACACCACGAACTATGAAAATAAGGCCGGGTGAGGGTAACCTCGAATCCTATTTTCGTATTAAATGGAGTAAGGTATTTTACCCTGTCAAGGGGACCTTTTTTCCAGCGAGGAGGAACAATGGATAATCCGCGAAAAATTTTGCATATCGATCCCGATTTTATGATCACCTATTTCATTATTTATCCGGGAAAGACTATCCAATCCTCCCTCTCCATACCCAGTGCTATTCAACTTCTCAAAAACGAAGTATTCGATCTGGTTCTTTCGGAACCCCACCATATGGCCATTCTGGTCCCTCAGAATTAAAATGAATAAAGCGATTCCCTGCCTTTTAAACGGGAATCCTCTGAGGGGCAGGACGGGTAATCTATTGAAAAATAAAGGAGGCCCCTGGAAATGGAAAAAATAAAAAATCACGAATTGTTACACTCACCCTCAATGAATTCGGAGGGTATTAATTTTATTTTATTGGGACCAGCCCCGGATGAAATTTTTTCTTCCCGTCTAAAAAAGGGCTTCACTACCGGGGTCCTCGATATTTCAAGAAATGACCCGACCAGAACTCTTTTATTGCCATTCATAAGGACAGGAAAAGAATAAGGGAGGAGATATGTTTTCACCTAAACAAATCATGGTCCCTACCGATTTCTCGGAATATTCGGACAAGGCTTTAAAACAGGCGGTTGATATTGCCAAGCAATACAATTCCCGGATTTATCTCTTGCATGTGGTGGGCAGTGTGATTCAATGCACGATTGACTATTGCCTTGATCCCAAAACGACCAATTTAATAGAAAAGGAAAGTATTGCCGCGGCCAAAAAAATGATCCAGGAACAGATTCTCAAATTCCCTGATTCCAAAGGGCTTGAGATTATTGCTGATATCCGGAAAGGCACGCCTTATGAAGAAATATTAAAAGCCCAACAGGAACAGAAAGCGGATTTGATTGTCATCGCTTCCCATGGCCAAACCGGGTTAATCCGTCATCTCATGGGCAGCGTCGCTGAAAAAGTCATCCGGCACTCAAAATGCTCGGTCCTTTTGGTCAAAAATTAGAAAATTGGAAACCACGTAGTTCGAAATATAGAAGGAGGCTGAAAATGGCCGTTTCAGGTAAATATGGTCAGGTGAATATCCCCAAGGTCGGAGTGGGTGAGCCTATTTTTATTCTCCGCGCTCAGGACAAACTGGCTGTGGCCGTGTTGGAAATGTACCAGGCCCTGGTCAGATCCCACGGCTCCCCCTTAACTAATACCGTTCAAAAGGAAATCGAACGATTTGAAAGATGGGGAGGCCCCAAGAAAATTCCCGATTAATCGTCCCCAAAAGATAAAAACAAACGGGCCCGAGGATCTTATTTTTGGATCAGGCCTTTCTCGATGGCGTAAGCGGTCAGGGCCGAGGACGAGTGCAGGTTTAATTTCTCCATGAGATTGGATCGGTGCTTCTCAACGGTATTGGGACTGATGAATAAGTAATCGGCTATTTCTTTGTTTTTATGCCCTTCCCCGATTAATTTAAGGACCTCCCGTTCCCGGGGTGTCAAGGTATCCCAGGGCGACATCGGTTGCAGTATTTTTTTCCCATCCAGATAGCCTTCAATCACCTTTTCAGAAACGCTTGGGCTCAGGACCCGTTTTCCGGCAATAATGTTTCGGATGGCTTGAAGCAGTTCCGTATGGTTGGAATCTTTTAAAATATAGCCATCGGCACCGGCCTTTAGGGCAGCCAGAATATACTCTTCACTTTCGTTCACGGTCATAACCAAAATTTTACTCTTCGGCAGTCTCTTTTTAATTTCACGGATGGCCTCTATCCCACCCATTCGGGGCATGGAAAGATCCATTAAGATCAGATTGGGGAGGAGTTTTTCGGCGCTTCGAATGGCTTCCAAACCGTTTTCGGCCTCCCCCGCAACCTCCAGATCCGGATGTGAAGAAAGAAGAGACCTCAAACCCTCCCGGAGGATGGTATGGTCGTCGACGATAAGGACACGCTGCTTTTCACTCATGATACCGATCTCCTCTTGGGTCGTTCCTCTTTTCCGGAGGTCTTCAAAACACCCCGGTCAGGAACAGACCTTTCGTTAAAATTTTAAATTCTGTTTTATCTCAATACAAAAGAAACTTATTTAATTTCCAATACTTAAACAGGCCAGGAGGCCTTGACCAGCGTCCCCTTTCCCTCGGCCGATTCGATGGTAAACTTTCCTCCGGAAGATTCGGTACGCTCTTTCATAGTGGGCAGACCCACCCCCTTTTTCGAAAACTCCCTTTCGGTCAGCCTCTTCTGATCAAAACCTGTTCCGTTATCCCTGATAGTCAGCTCGATCCTCCCGCCGACTTTTCCTAAGCCGAGATGAATAAAATCCGCCCCGGAATGTTTGGCCACATTACTCAGGGCTTCCTGGGTAATTCTGAAAAGAACCGTCTTCAGGGGACCGGGGATCTCCTCCTCCCTAACGGTGATCTCCTGCTCTATATGAATATTTTTATATTCGGCTTGAAATCTTCGACAGAACCAGGCCAGAGTGGCTAAAATCCCCAATTCATCCAGACTGGCCGGGCGCAGATCGGTTTGAATTCTCCGGGCTTCTCCTATGGCTTCCTGGATGATGGGGATCAGGGATTCCAGGGATTCTACGGTGTTGGCAACCGACCCGTTACGGATCCTTTGGAGAGCCCCTTCGATCATGAATTTGATGGCGCTCAGGGATGTTCCCAGGCTGTCATGAACTTCCAGGGCAAATTCTTTTCGTTCCGTCTCATGTAAAGAGAGGAGCCTGGAAGAGAGAAGTCGGAGTTGGTTTTCCGATTCTCTCAAAGCCTCCTCCCCCCTTTTCCGGACAATAATATTGGCCACCGTATCGGCAATGGCCTTAATGAAGCCTTCCTTTTCCTGATTCCGGACCGGATGCTCTCCCATCTGGTAGATGTTGATCAAACCGAGCGCCTGGCCCTTGAAACGAATGGGGATGAGGTAATGGGCATGGGGGGTGAGATTTTCTCCCGGCCCCAGCTCGTGGGCGTCCTCCAGGCAATCGACAAAATCAGGGTGGGGTTTTAATATGGCCTTTCCGCAAAGACAGCGTTTAAAAGGGACCCGGGCGCAGCGGGTGGTAAAAGAATCGGGAAATCCTTTCTGGGCCTTCAGGACCAAAACCTCTGAATTCTCTTCGACCAGGAAGAGACAGCCCCTGGTTCCGGTTCCCAGCCAGGGAAAGGAAACCAGTTGCTCGATGGCCCCTTGTAGAAATTCATCCAGGGAAACCTCTTCCAAAGAAAGGCGAAGCAGGCGGTTGATAGCGCTTTGGGCCGCGAGATTTCTTTTTAACGCTTCCTCTAAATCAAAGCGGTGGAGGGCCTCCCCGATCAGCGGGGTCATGCCTTCGATAAATTCGACGGTTTTCTGCTCCACCCGTCCTTCTTTTTCATCGGCCAGGTGAATCGCCCCCAGGGTCTTATTCTGATAACGAACAGGGATAACGGCCACCGAGCGGTAGCCGGTTTTAATGCATACCCCCCGGAACCGGGCCTGCTCTTCCTCCGACAAGCCGGCCACAAACTCCGTCGTATTATCGCAGCGGAAGGACCCGTTGGGGGTCATCATCGGGGTATCCTGGGGGTCCGGTTTTCCTTGAAGCATACGGGTACAAACGCATTGGTCATGGTTAAGGGAAAGCCAGTTCTCCGCTTCACAAAAACTTTCCTGAAAACCCAAATGGGCTTCATAAGGGATTTTCCCCTGGTCGTCCAGGACCCGGATACCGACATTCTGACAGCCGCTCCACCATTGAATCAGCTCCGCCGCCGCTTCCAGGTATCCCTTCCGTTCGGTCTTTTTGGAGAAAAGATCGAGCAGGGCATTGTGGGCCCGGGTCCAGCGCTGGATCTCCATTCGCTCGGTAACGTCCTGATTGACGACCACAGCCCCGGAGATCTCCTGGCGGTCATTATAAATCGGCACGGCCGAGTTGAGAATCACCTTCCGGGTTCCATCGGAACCTTCAATCTCCACTTCTTCATCAATGGTGGTTTCCCCCCCGGCGAAGGCCCGCGCTCCGGCCCATCGGTCGGGCTCAACCGGCTTTCCCGTCTCCGGCCACCAGCCTTTACAGTTCCCGTTCAGAGCCATCCCGATCTTATCGGTGTCTCCCCAGATCCGCCGGCCGGCCGGATTGCCCTGGATGATGCGGCCTTTTTCATTCGCTATCCAGACGCCGATCGGCAGCGCTTGGAGAACGGTCTGCAAAAGGGGTTCATTTTGTGCCAGTTGTCGTTTTAAGGTTTCCTGGCTGACTTGTAATTCTTCCAGGGCTATGAAGAGTTCTTCCAGGGCTTCAGCCAGCAGCTGATCTGTCTGGGCGGGGACTTTTGTTTTTAAGGCCGCCAGTTTTTCAAAGGCACTCCTAACCTGCTCATCTAAAAAGGCCTTGGCCATGTTTTTCTCTGTTTGAAGAAGTGGGATGTTATTTGGGAAATTATAACGGGAAAGGGTCTCTTAAATCAACCCTCTTTCTCGAAGCTCCTTAAAAAGGATTTGACCTTCATTGAGGCCTTTAAAAATCGCCGCCGAGGTAATCGTGGCCGAGGTAACGGCATCGACCCGGCCGTCAAAAGAAAAAGGATTATAAATATATCGACCAATAATTTTACGCCCTATCTGGGCCACATCGGCTTCGTTCCAGGGGGCATTACCGTATTTTGCCAATTGAAGCGGGATAAAATCAAGGATCTTCCCGGACTCTTCGAAGGTATATATGAAATGGGTATCATGACAGACATCACAGGCAGGTAATTCGCCGACCACCTGGGCAAAGAGGCGTTTTTTAGCCTGCCCCTCCTTTTCGACCAGGCCGGCGTATACCTCCCGGCCCTGGCCGAGGACAACTTTGTCAAACCCGGTCAACCGCCCGCCGGTCCGGGTGAAAGCCGTTTTGATCCTGGTTTGAATTTCTTCCTCATTCAAAGGGGGTTTGGGTTTCAGGATTTTGGCTGTAGTTGTTTCTCCCTTTTTTAAAACTTCGGCCAAATTCCTGTTCATCAGTGATTTCAATCGTCCAAAAAGTTTGGTGTAGTTTTCATCGTAGCCCAGGTGCGTGGCGTCCACCACGACCGGTTGGTCTCTCGATTCCCGTCGGACAAAGATAGAGAAGGGGGTCGGGCTCCCTCCAATGGCGGCATGGAGGACATACCGGGGGTCCGGGATAATCGGAAAGGGGACCCGGAAATGATCCCGAAAAATTTTGACTTCCTGGTCATTATTTCCGGCGGAAACGCCGATGATCTTAATCCGGTTCCGGGTCCGGGGATCGGAGTGAATCAGGGTGAATAACCGATTATAGATCGGGGCCAGATTCTGGCAACTCACGCAGTAGACATTCATTATTTCCACTAAAATGACCTTGGCTTTTATATCCTTAACAGCAAATTCTTTTGGGTCTGAAAGCCCAAGATAGGCCCTGTCCTTGACGGACAAGGGGGTCTTCAGTTTAACCTCCGGAAATAGAGCCCCGGCCTGGATTAGGGGTTGCTGGGCCTGAAGATCAGGCGCCAATCCGCTGATAAACAGGGCCATTCCCAAAAGGATCAAAAGAAAGAGAGATCGGTTAGACATCTTCTTTTCCTCCTTCTCTGGTCCTGAAATTTTTAGTCCACCTCAATGAATACCTGCTCCGGCCCTCCCTGGAAATGAGCCTGGCCGCCAGACGCTGATCCCGATTAATTAGAGCCAGTCCTTCTTCTGAATTAAGGAGCATTAGAGAAGTGGCCAGGGCATCGGCTTCTTCGGCCGAGGGAGCGAGAACGGTAGCACTAACCGACCAGGGCGGTGAATCCCCGTTTTTCGGCTGGAGGATGTGGTGATGAACCTTTTCCCGGTCGAAAAAGACCATATAATTTCCTGAAGTAGCCACCGCCCCTTCCATCAGCGTAATTATCTCCTGGTCCTGAGCCACCTGATCGGGATGATAAACCGCGATCCGCCAGGGAAGATCGTCAGAACGCCCTCCCATGACTCTCAGGTCTCCTCCGGCATCGACCAGGGCCCGGCGGATCCCCTTTTTTTGGAGAAAGACGATGGCGTCGTCCACAATGGCGCCTTTGGCAATCCCATCCAGAGTGACCCCCATACCCTCTTTCGAAAAGACGATTTCCTGGAATCCGGTTTTCAATCCGCCGGCCCCTACCCGGTCTAAGGTCGCCCGAATGGCAGCGGGTTGAGGAAGACGGCCTCTTTCCTTTTCCGTTTCATACAGGTCTAAAACAGGTTTGACGGTGGGATCAAAAACACCCCCGGTCCGCAAATGGATAGTCAGCGAGCGCTGGAGCAGTTTTACCAACTCCGGTGGAGGATTGGACAGTACACCGCGTTCATTGAGATAACTTAAGGGCGAACGGTTATCATGACGGTTGAATATCCCTATCTGGTTTTCCATTCGCTGAAAGGCTTCTCCAAGGACCGCCTGACCTCTTTCCGGAGAGGAATGAAAAAGGGTAATGGTGACAAAGGTACCCATTAGATTTCTGGTTTCGGAGACTTGAACCAGAGAGGCGGAATAGCGGTCTGTCCTTAAAGGCTTGGCCCAACCTTCGACCGTCCAACCGGCCCATAAGATACCCAGGCTTTGAAGAAAAGCGCGTCTTTTCATTTCGGTTCTCATACTAGGCTCCTGAGGAAATTATCAAATGGCGTGAGGAATAAAAAAGGGGGGGTTAAAAGGGATTTATCAGTTTGTAATGTCTAGAAATCTAAATTGAAAAGAAAAGAGACGACGAATACTCAGCCGTCTCTTTTCTCCGGGAAAAAATTGATTACGATCCTCCTGGGCCGACGACAAATGGAAACTGCTTTTCCATAGCGCTTTCCATGTCCTGACTCCAGACGACTTTTCCTTTGTACTTTATCGTCTTGACCCTTATGGATTTGTACTTTTTATTAACATCTCCGGACACTTCGATGGTTTCCAGAGCATATTTGCCTTTGAGGCCTAAACCGATATTGGACATGAAATAATAATCGCCAGACGCGGTTACCACCACGAAATCTTTTTCCAAATTGATCATGGGATCGGCCTTATCAACCGGACAAATAAAACCCTGAACCAGGCAAGTAAGTCCTGTAACCTTGCCCGTTACCGTCATCATTTCGGCATTGGCAAAAACCGGTACTAACAACAATGCCAAAACGCCCAACAAAAAACAATACTTTTTGACTTTAATCATATTTTCACCTCCCTTCAATCATGAGCTCCGCTTCGACAGCTGCGGGCATTAAAATGTATTAGCCTTGATTAAAGAAAAATACCGGATACAAAATTAGCCTTCTTTTTGACAAATTTAGCGTTTAGGGGGTGATTTTTATTGTTTTTTTTTATCCTAGGTTTGTAATATATAATCAAAAAAAGGGGTAATGTCAAATATTTTATGTGATGTTTTTGAAGAAAAGTGGTTTTTACCCCCAACCCCAAGGGATTGAAATCTCAAGAGTTGGTCTTTTTTAAGCAGATTATGCCCAAGAAACCATAAAAATTCGCTCTCAATGGCCATAATCTTTATGGAATTTGGTTCTTTATCAAAATATTTCATCTTTGTTTATATAATTGACCCGTTCATCGGTTTTTTCCCATTTCCATCGGTATCCGGTTTCGCCCTTTGGACATCGCCGGCTTCGGAATAAACCCTATCCGGCATCAAAGTAAACAGGTCGGTTCGGCTGATATTCTCCCTGTGAGATTTTAAGGAAGCCTGATAAGCTTTGAGGCAGGCCCTTTGGGAAATTTTTAAATTTCCAGGCTGAAAAGGACAATGAATAATTTCCTTTAATCGGCTTCAAACTGTTTCTTTATTTTACTAAATAAATCCTATTTTAAATAAAAGACCATTGGGGGTAAATAAGTTAGCTACAGTATATTTTTAGTGAATTTACTGTATTTTCCATATGAGGTGGTGGTTGGGTGAAAAAAAAAGATTATTAAGGCAGAGGATCATGCCTCCTGTCTTTCTTTTTTGTTGCCGGCCGGTTTTAAGAAATCAACTTTGCCCTGAAAAATTTAAACCTCACCGGACCATTGATGAACAAGTAAAAAGTCGTCACGCCGGCGAACCCCGGATCAAGTCCGGGGCAGGCGCCGGGGTCCAGGGAAATTCTAACTGCTAAAATACGTGACTGGGGGTTTCGGCGACTTGTTACGAATCCGTCATTAGAAATAATCCGAAAGAAACTTGTTTCGGAATTATAGATTGTTTGACGGTGTTCCATTTCTTTCGACTATTCACCGAGGGTTTGCAGAAAATCTTCGATGGCCCGGTTGACTTCCCGGGGTTTTTCGGCAAAAACCATGTGGGTGCCGCCGGGAATGACCAGGGCTCTGGCCTGGGGCATATGAGCGACCAGATACTGGGAATACTTGGGCGGGGTCATAATATCCTGATCTCCGCATAAGGCCAGGGCAGGAACAGTGATTTGGGGGAGTCGATCCATAATGTCAAATTGATCGCAGGCCTTCAGGTCATTGAGCGCTGCCGCCGGTCCGTTTTCCGCTGACCGGCGTTTCAAAACCGAGGCCAGTTCCGGATCGATTTTCTCAAAGGCGGTGGTGGCCAAAGGGTTTTCAGCCCCCGGTTCTTTAATGACCTTTTCCAGCCCTTCAAGAAACATGGGATGGACCCGGAGCCGGGCCCCGCTGCCTACGGTTATAATAGCCGCCAAATCCTGCGGATATTTTAAAGCATATAATAAGGCGATTCCCCCGCCCAGGGAATGTCCGACCAGGACCATCCGCCGGTATCCCGCCGATTGAACAAAATTACGAAGCCATTCCACATAACCCTCTATGGAGGGGATGAGCTCTCCCTTTGGATGGCCCGGAAGATCCAGGGCAATGCTGTCCTTGAAATATTGGGTCTGGTAAGTCCATGATTCCTTGCTGCCGCCCGAACCATGAATGAATATCAATTGCATCATTAAAGTCCTCCCTTTATTCTTATTTTCTTTATTTTAAGAGGGTCATTATACATGGACTCGTAAAAAGTCATCAGAAGCCCGAATTCGTCATTCCCGCGGAATCGGGAATCCAGGAAATCAATCCCGCCTTGGCGGGAGCCCTCCGCCCCCCGATGAAGACATTCGAGGGGCAGGCTTCGCGGGGGTGACGGTATTGGAGACTTTTTACAGATTCGTCATTATTGAAATACCCCTTTTCAGGGCCGCCTCCCCGGGTTTGGGAAATCCGGGGGATCCGACCGTCCCTGGGTCATTTACTTTTTAATCATTCGCCGAAAAATTGATCCATATTGAGCAGCAGGTCCGTCTGGCCGGTAACGGTATATTTCCCTTCCATCAGCATCTGAGCCCCGTCGGCTTTACCGGTCAGGATATCCATCCAGACTTCGAAAGGCGTCTCAACGGTCAGGTCCGGGTCGGCCATTTGACCGGCCGCTGCGGTTAACCGTCCCTGTTCGACGGTAAAATTGCAGCTTCCCTCAACCTGGCCGGAAAAGTTGTACTGCATGCTCATCTTTTTATCCCCGGCCTTTACGGGATTAAAACCCTCCTGCATGATTGCCAGGAATGATTCAATGGAATTGGGACGGGGCACCATTTTCCGTTTTTGAAATTCACCCATGGTTACCTTCTCGTCGATACAGGTTTGCCAGGCACAATTTCCCAAAGGAGCCATTTTTTCAAAATCGGTTATAGGTTTTTTGATCCGTTCCAGGGTCTCTGGAGAAATCATTTTGAATTCAACCAACTCTTTTCCTCCCTGGACCGTGGCTTCCAGGATATCTTTTATTTTTGGAAACGTCGATTCGGTCCTAAGCATCTCCGCCGAAGACCGGTAGATTTCTGCCGCCAATCGATCTCTGAAAAGGAAATTGACATAAGATTTGAGTTGATCGAAAACGTTTTCCTCCGGAAAACCGGCCACGGAAATTACCGCTATCAAAGGCACTTCGTGACGACGAGGATGCTTGGTGACTCCATCTCTTTTCTCGAAAAACGGTTGAAGGGCCGGAAGGGTCCTTTCGATAAAGGTTTTCATCAGGGCATTAATAGTATAATGATACAGTGGGGTGGCCAGGACACACAGATCACTGTCCAAAAATTTGGGGAAGATTTCCTTGGTCATATCGTCTTTATGGATGCAGAGTCCGGGGGTTTTGGTCCAGCAGGTGAAACATCCGATGCAGTATCGGATCTTTCTTTTTTGCAGGTTGATGACCTCCACCTCAGCCCCGGCCTCCCGCATCCCCTGAACCAGACAATCCAGCATGATTTCCGTTTTGCTGACATCCCCTACCCTCGCACTGGAATTAAGAGCCAAAACTTTCATTGCCGCCCTCCTCTATTTTTATTCCCAGCGGACCTTGATCGGCCGCCGGGGAACGGTCTTCAGAAATTTCAGTTTGGGGTAACCCAGGATCATGGTGTCAAAAACCTTATGCTCCTGAGGAAGATTAAGTTCTTCTCTTAACGGCGGATAATATTCGGCCGCCACTTCCAGCAACCCGATGTAGCAGGATTCCAGGCCCAGGGTTCGAGCGGTCAAGGCCACGGTGTGGGCGGCTAAGACGGCGTTGTCTTTGGGGGCGCTGGTGGGTGAGACGGAATGAAAGATCATCAGCACCGGGGCTTTGTGAAAAATCGGGTCTCGTCCCGATTCCCGGTCTTGAATCATCCTCTCCCCCAGACCGAGGGCACGAAAAGTCATTTGATAGTCCAGGGCATCCTGTTGGCCCTCGGCCTCCAGCCTGGCAATTTTTTTCCGGACCCGCTCCCCGATCCAAACGAAATAATCGATCGTCAGATCCGACAATTTTGAGATCTTCTCCGGGTTGGTGTAAATGATGACCTCCACATTCTGAACATTGCTTCCGGTCGGCGCCCAGCGGCAGGCTTCCATCAAGGTTTCGAGGTCTTGGCGGGCGACTTTTTTATCCAGAAAATGCCTGTGGCTCCGGCGTTCCTTCAGAAATTCAAGGAATCTCCCGGTTTCAAAGTTGACCCCCCGGTCGATTTCCACGAAATCTTCCCTCTTAAATTGTGCATGGGTGATGGCCTCCGTCGGACACAGGGAGACGCAATGGCCGCAGAGGATGCAATTCCCTTCCTGGGCATCCGTCAGAATGATCCCTTCCTTGTCGGTGAAACACCGGGGACAGCGGGTCGCGCAGAGGGCGCACCCCGTACATTTTTCTTCATCGATTACCACCCAGCTCATAGCTGCTCTCCATTAATAACTTATTCTTTTCAACATTGACAAAAGAGTCAAGAACTCAGACGAGTTAACGGTATCCCAACCCGATCTCCCCGGCCTTCTCCCGCAGGCCCATGATCACCTCCCGGGTCAGTTCCTCCAGATCCATTCCCAGCATCCGCAGGCCTTTTTCAATGACCTCCCGGTTGACCCCGGCGGCGAAATTCTTCTGTCTCCATTTCTTTAATACCGATTTGGCTTCCAGGTCCAGGACACTTCGGGAAGGACGGACCAGGGCGGCGGCCGTTACCAGTCCGGTTAATTCATCAATGGTATATAAAAATTTTTCCAGGTCCGTTCTGGGTTCCACGTCGTTACATAAACCCCAACCGTGCGAGATGACCGCCCGGATAGAATCCTCCGGCCAGCCCTGGTCCTCCAGGATGGTTTTGGTTTTATGACAGTGTTCCTCGGGAAATTTTTCGTAATCCAGGTCATGGATCAGGCCGATGACGCCCCATTGTTCTTCATCCTCTCCCCTCTGGCGGGCCAGATAGCGCATGACCGCTTCCACGGACAGGGCATGATGGATCAGGGATTGGTTTTGATTGTATTGCCGGAGCAGGTCCAGAGCCTCTTCACGACTCGGCAGATGTGTCGTCATGTTCCCCTTCTCTTAGATTCTAAATTTTAAGTCTGAGATTTATCTATTCCGTAATTCCAAATTTTTGTATCAGTTTAGCTTTTTGAAATTCAAATACTATTTTAGACAGGATTAACAGGATTACTTTGATTTTTGTGCCTTTCCGGAAGAAAGGCACAAACCGAATCACCTGACGGACAGAGTTTTCAAATTCCGCTGGAAGCGGATTGAAGTTGCTCAGGGTCTTCCGGAGCCTGAGCAAAAACCTGTAAATCCTGTTAATCCTGTCTGATAATTGTTTTTTATAAGGCTAAAGTGTTACGAATTTTTTAATTCGGTTTTATGCCGCAATCCCCAATTTTTTTTCCAGGCTGGTCAGATTTTCACGGTCTCCCAGGACTACCAATATGTCACCGACCTGAATTTTGGCCTGGGGAGAAGGATTAAAGATCATCTCACCGGTTCCTTTTTTGATGGCCACCACAATCAGATCATACTCTTTCCGGATGGCCGATTCCATCAGGGTAAGATCTTTGATTTCGGATTTTTCTCCGACGGTCAATTCCTCTATCTGCAGATCGAGGCTGCGGTTGTGCATGGCCAGTTCTATGAAGTCGATAACCGTGGGACGCAAGATGGAGTTGGCCATACTCCGGGCCCCGATATCATAAGGTGAGACCACCTTGTCGGCCCCTGCCCGGGTCAATTTGACAATGGAAGGTTCTTCCGCGGCCCGGGCCAGGATAAACAACCCGGGATTTAATCCCCGGGCGGTCAAGGTGATATAGACATTGTCCGCGTCGGAGGAAGCCGCCGCCACCAGCCCTTTGGCTTTGAGAATACCCGCTTTGAGAAGGATTTCTTCCGAGGTAGCCTCCCCTGAGACATATAATAAATTTTTTTCTTGAAAAATGGGGATACATTCGGGGTTTCTTTCAATAATGACCACCTCGATCGGTTTTTCCTTCAAAAGCTGGCTGACGGTCCGGCCGATACGGCCGAAGCCGCAAACGATATAATGTCCCTCGATATGGCTGATCTGCTTTTCCAACTTCCGCCTCCCAAAAAGATCTTTCAGAGTTCCTTCAATCATCATTCTGGCAATGCTGCCGAGAAAATAAAGAATAAATCCGACGCCGGAGATGATCAGGAACATGGTAAAAATTCTTCCAGACCGGCTTAAAGGATGAACTTCCTGAAAACCTACGGTGGTCAGGGTTATGACCGTCATATACAGGGCCTCCAGCACATCCCAACCCTCGATAACGACAAACCCGATACACCCCCCGATAAGGATCAGGGCAAAAATGAAAAGGTCCAGGATAAAACGGGTGGTGAATTTCATTTAACCTAAAATATAATTGCGGGTTGCGGTAGATAGAACCCTTTGGGAACCGACAATGACTACTTCAACGGAGACCGGTGTTGACGTCTCAGATAAAGGCGGAAGGAGAGTCATAAAAGGGATTGTTTTCCCGGGAAGGATACGAGCATGGTCTGAAAACCGTTCCGGGTGAGTCTATTGGAGACGGCTGATATCTTCCAGGGAAAAAGTCGACAATTCTTCGGAGGTCAATATCCTGCCGGCAAAAATATCAAAACTCATCACCTTTTTCTTCCCGGCCTTCATCACCGAGGCGCGGATCTTGACCTTTTCTCTGATGGCTGGATACCCGTTTTTGATCTCTCCTTCTATAATTAACAGGGTGCCGATTTTTTCGTTCTCTTTATAATATTTTTTGACGTTGATCAGACTTAATTTCAGGTTTCCTTCCGGGTCCACCGGGAAAAAAAAGACCTTGGACCAGGTATCAGCCATACTCCAATCAGGATGGAGATATTGGATATAGAAAAAACGGGCGGTCAGGGCGATCAGGATGAATAGGAAGATGGTCCCCAAGGTCCAAAAGATTTTTCTGGAAGACTGTATCGGCCTGACCGCCGCTTTCCCTTCCTCAGGAAAAGGAAGAAAGACCCCTGGGGTTTTTTGTAGACCGGGGTCTTCTGAGAATGAAAAAGAAGGGGGCTCGGCCCAGAAAATATGACCGCAACGGCTGCAACGAACCTTGGATCCAAAAGGTTCGATTTGTTTTTGATCCAAGTGATAGGTGGTTTCACACTTTTCACAGCGGATTATCAAGGAAGTCTCCTTAGTCAAAGGGAAAAAGCAAACGAATACAATTCCCCGCGGCCGGCGGCGGGGAATTTCAAGTTAAAACTGAAGATGATAAAGGCCCGGGAGTTGTCGATATTGTTCATCAAAGTCCAATCCGTAACCGACGATAAATCCTTTGGGAATCGAAAATCCACAATAATCGATTTTTATCGGCACTTCCCTTCGCTCGTTTTTATCAATCAAGGCGCAAATACGGACCGATTTGGGGTTTTCCTTCTGCAGGAATTCCTGAAGGAACTTTAGGGTCAGACCGCTGTCCACAATGTCTTCAACCACCAGAATGTGTTTATCCCTGATCGGGAGTTCGATGGCTTTAGTAAAGCGGATTTTCCCCTGACTTTGGCTTTGGCTGCCGTAGCTGGCCAAGCGGACAAAATCAAGTTTTACAGGAATGGAAAGGTTTCTGGCCAAATCGGACAGGAAGACAAAGGACCCTTTTAACACTCCGATCAAAATCAACTCTTCTTTTTTGTAATCTTTTGAAATAGAAAGGGCTAATTCTTTGACCCTTTTCTTTATCTCACGCTGGGAATACAGCCGTTCTTTTTTGGCTGGGAATGGCATGTCTTTTCTTCCTTTTTCCAGAAAACATAGTCCAAAGAGAAAAAAAAGTCAATGAGCACTCATCGTTTTTTCTTGAAATGAAAAAAATTAACCTTTATAAATGATGGACTCTAAAAAGCCGGAAAGACCCCTCCCCCGGCGAAATTGTCGGTTCAAAACTCCTTGAGTTTTATGAATGTCTCTTTCCCGGGGTTAGAACCAAAATCGTTTTCGATAGCTTTAATAAAGGAGATGTTTTCAAGGAGATACCTTCTATGAACCCTAAAGTATTTTTATTCCCCGGCCAGGGCTCCCAGTATGTGGGAATGGGAAAAGATATTCATGACTTATATCCTTCGGCCAGGGAAATTTTTGAAAAAGCGGAAGAGATAACCGCCCTGCCCTTGAAAGAATTATGTTTTACCGGACCGATGGAAGATCTGACCTTGACCGCCAATTTGCAGCCAGCCGTAACCACCGTCAATCTCGCGATTTTGGCTTGTCTGGAAGAAAAAGGGATTAAACCGGATTGGGTAGCTGGCCATAGTCTGGGAGAATATTCAGCCCTTTTCGCCGCCCGGGTGATCAGTCTGGAGGAGACAATAAGGCTGGTCAAGACCCGGGGGGCCTTAATGGATCAGGCGGCGCAAAAAAATCCCGGCTCCATGGCCGCCGTCATGGGTCTGTCTTCCAAGATATTGGGGGAAATTATTTCAACCCTGGAAAAGGAGGGGGCCATTGGAGCGGCCAACTTTAATACACCAGAACAGACGGTCATCTCCGGGACTAAATCATTGATTGAAAAAGCCTCCCAACAGGTCGCCCAGGCAGGCGGCAAAGCCATCCCTCTGGCCGTCAGCGGCGCCTGGCACAGCCCCTTGATGGCCGAGGCCTTGGAGGGGTTTAAAAAGGTCCTGGACTCCGTTCAATTTAATGGGCCGGTCTGCGGCCTGGTATTAAATGGGACCGGAAAACCAGAAAATGATCCTGTTAAGATAAAAGAAATCATGGGTCAGCAAATCGGACAGCCGGTCCGCTGGACGGAAGCGGTTAATACCCTGATGAGCCAGGGGGTATCTCGGTTTGTGGAGGTGGGCCCTAAAAAGGTTTTGCTCGGCCTGGTGCGAAAATGCCTGCCCAGGGATTATACTTATCAGGCCTATAATGTGGAGGACCTGAAATCCTTGGATACCTATTTAGCCGCAGAAAAAAATTGACGAGTTTGCAAAAAGTCGTCACCCCGGCGAAAGCCGGGGTCCAGAAGAATTATAACCAAGTAAAAAACCGGGAACCCGTCCCGATGAAATCGGAATGGGAGTGACCACCGGGAACAAATCTAAAATCCGCAGTGGATAGGGGTTTTTTATCATGCCAAAAGTTGTCTTCCAAGAAGAAAGGTGTAAAGGCTGCGGGCTTTGTGTCCTGGCCTGTCCGAAAAAAAATATCGTCATCAGTGATAAATTGAACAACCAGGGCTTTACGGTGGCTTGTCTAACTGAGGAGGACCGTTGCAACTCCTGCGCCCTTTGCGCCGAAATGTGCCCGGATGTGGTCATTGAGGTTTGGAAATAATTATTAAACCGTCATGTCCCGTCAGGGACGTGACACCACAAAATATGAAGATAGAACTCATCAGGTAATGAACTTATTTTCGCACTAACCGCAGACTGAAGGGCTTATAGTCTGCCTTTCGGCTCTCAGCTATGAGCCATGAGCTAATAATGGAGTCCCGATGTCAAAAGTCAAAATGGAACTGGTGAATGGGAACGAAGCGATTGCCCGGGGGGCCTTAGCCGCCGGGTGCAAATTTTATTTCGGATACCCTATTACTCCTCAAAATGAAATCCCTGAATATTTAGCCAAAAACATGCGGGAGGTCGGTGGGACTTTTATTCAGGCCGAAAGTGAAATTGCCTCCATCAACATGCTGCTGGGCGCGGGGGCTACCGGAGCCAGGGCCATGACTTCGTCATCCAGTCCGGGGATCTCTTTGAAGCAGGAAGGTATTTCTTATATGGCCGGGTCCGAGATTCCGGGGGTCATCGTTAACATGAGCCGCAGCGGGCCCGGACTGGGGGGCATCTCCCCCTCTCAAGGGGATTATTTCCAAGCCACCCGGGGAGGGGGTCACGGAGATTACCGGACCATCGTTCTGGCCCCTTTTTCCGTCCAGGAAAATTACGATCTGACGATAAAGGCCTTTGACCTGGCTGAAAAATACCGCAATCCGGTCATGATCTTAGGAGACGCCTTGCTCGGACAAATGAAAGAACCGATTATGCTGCGAACCCCCAAAGCCCAGATCTTCGACAAATCCTGGGCCTTGACCGGCGCTAAGGGGCGTAAACCCAGATTTTTGAAAAGCCTCTACTTGAACGAAGGGGATTTGACCGAGCATAACTGGAAATTATTTAATAAATATCAACGGATGAAGAACGAGATTGAATATGATACCTCTCAGATTGAAGATGCCGATCTGATCGTGGTTTCTTTCGGGTCCGTGGCCCGGATCATTAAATCTTCCATCAAGATGGCCCGCGATCAGGGGATGAAGGTCGGCCTTTTTCGACCCATCACCCTTTATCCTTATCCCGAAGCCGATCTTAAGAAGCTTTCCCAAAGAGTGAAACATTTTTTTGTGGTGGAACTCAATACCGGTCAGATGGTCGAGGATGTTAAATTGTCTGTGGACAAAGGGGCCCAGGTGGATTTTTACGGCCGGCCCCCGGGTTCGATTCCCACCCCCAATGAACTGTTTGAAGAGATCCAGAAAGTGTATCGGTGAAAAATATGAAACAGGTATTTAGTCGTCCAAAGAGTTTGAAAGATGTGGCCTTTCATTTTTGCCCCGGATGTCATCATGGGATTATTCATCGACTGGTGGCCGAATGTATTGATGCCTATGACCTTCGCGAGAAGACCATCTGCGCCGCTTCGGTGGGCTGCTCGGTTTTTATGTATGATTATTTTGACATCGATGTCTGCGAGTCTCCTCATGGGCGGGCGGCGGCAGTGGCTACGGGGATAAAAAGGGCCCTGCCGGAATGCTTTGTGTTTACCTATCAGGGTGACGGGGACTTGGCCGCCCTGGGGATTGCCGAAGGCATCCATGCCGCCAACCGCGGAGAGAATATCACTATCGTCTTTGTCAACAACACCGTTTATGGGATGACCGGTGGACAAATGGCCCCGACCACGATGTTGGGGCAGATTACAACGACTTCACCCATGGGCCGGGAACATTTAACGGAAGGGTATCCGATCCGGATGGCTGAAATGGTGTCCATGACCGAAGGGACGGCCTTTTCCGCCCGGGTGGCCGTCAATACGCCCAAGAACCTGATGCAGGCTAAAAAGGTTTTGAGAAAGGCCTTCGAGACTCAGATCCGGAACGAGGGTTTTGCCCTGGTGGAATTTCTATCCAGTTGTCCCACCAACTGGAAAATGACGGTGGAACAGGCTAATGAACGGATCCGGGAGGAAATGATCCCCTATTTCCCTTTGGGAATTTATAAAGACAAGCAGCCGGGAAGCAATTAGCGATCAGCAGTCAGCGAGTCAATCAGTTGAAAGATTTTAAAGAATTATTAGTCTGGCAGAAGAGCCATCGATTAACCTTGAAAGTTTACAATAAGACACTAAACTTTCCCAAGGAAGAGTTATATGGATTGACCAGCCAGGTTAGAAGGGCTTGTATTTCTATTCCTTCAAATATCTCAGAAGGGTGCGGTAGAAATAGCGAAACTGAATTGGCTCGCTTTTTCCAAATTGCTATGGGTTCCGCCACTGAGTTGGAATATCATCTATTACTTGCCCATGATTTAGGTTTTTTAAACGAACTGGATTATGATGAGTTAAACAAAGAATTGATCGAAATAAAAAAGATGTTGGTTGCATTCATCAAGAAGCTGAAAGCTGATCGCTGACAGCTGATCGCTATAGGAGCTTTACTATGTACTTCGACGTCATCATCGCCGGTTTCGGCGGACAAGGGGTTTTATTGCTCGGCAACCTTTTAACCTATGGGGCCATGGAAGAAGACCGGCATGTCACCTATATGCCGGTTTATGGGGTGGAGATGCGCGGTGGAACGGCCAACTGCACCGTGGTTATATCCGATCAGGAAATCGGTTCCCCGGTCATTCATCATCCGTTAAACGCGGTGATTATGAATAAGCCATCCCTGTTAAGGTTCGGACCCATGGTCCAGCCGGGGGGCCGGCTTTTTGTCAATGCCTCCTTGATCGATGCCCGGCCAGGAGATTATCCGGAAACCAAAATGATCAGGGTCCCCACCATTGAACTGGCCGCCAAGGCCGGAGATCAACGTTTGGCCACTATGACCATGCTGGGGGCCTTGATCGAAGAAACCAAGGTCCTCACCCAGGAATCCGTGGTCAAGGCCTTTAAAAAAGCCCTGGATAAGCGCTATCACAAGATGATCCCCATCAATACCGCCGCCCTTGAAGAAGGGGCCCGTTTTATCCGGGAAGGAAAAGTCTAATCAAATCTGCTTGAAATTGCGGGACGGACCAAGGCGGTTTCCATAGTGTTCTCTGGGTATCCTTTCCAATTGGATGGAGACGGACGAGGTGATTAGATCCCCCTTTCTTCCGTCGCTCTTATTGTCGGCCCATGGCCACTTTAAATTCCCCTTCGGGGTCCTGATGGGGTTCGCCCGAAATCTCCACCTTTACTTTTTTCAGAGTCCCGGTAAAGGCAAAGGGGCCTTGGTAAGCTTCACTCACCGGGGTCGATGAATCCCTGCCGATTTCAAGGCCCTCAGAAAGGGAATGCCGTACCGGGGCGGTACGCTCTATGGTTCCCTCGCCCACCTTCTCCCCATTGATGAACAGGGTTCCTTGACCCTGATGTTCGCCGGTTTTGTTGAATACGAACTTCAGTGACGCCGGTCCTCTGGGCACTTCAACCGCTGAGGTCATTACATAATGAGTGATCCCCAGAAAGTTATAATCGTAAACCAAACGATGGTTTTGTACATAAAGGGTGTACCCCCCGAACCGCCCTCCCCGGGCCAGAAGAACGCCCTCGGCTCCTTTTTCGGGGATATCCACCTCGGCGGTGAGGGTATGGGAACAATTTCTGGTGTTGGGAGCGATGCCCTCCGGAATCATTGAAGTGCCGGGGAAAAAGTTAAACGAGGTTCTTCCCTGGTCGAGTCGGGGCTTTTGTTCGTAAAAGCGCAGCCCGGTGCGGTCATCCAGAGGAAGAACCTGATACTTACCCGCTTCGGCCCACCAGATATCAATGAGTTCGCGGAGCTTTTTCGGCTCTTTTTCCGCCAGGTTGTTGCATTCGGAGAAATCCTCATCGAGGTTATATAGTTCCCAAGGATCATCATCAAAATTTCCGGACGCTCTTGGGGAATGGTAGGTCACCGCCTTCCATCCTTTGTGCCAGATTCCCCGATGGCCGAACATTTCAAAATATTGAACCTCCTTGCGGGTCGGGGCCTGCGAATCCTCGAAGCTGTAGGCCAGGCTTACGCCCTCCATCGGTTTCTGATCGATCCCGCTCAAGATTTCCGGGGCTTCGATCCCGAGGACATCAAGTACTGAGGGAACGATATCGATGACGTGATGATATTGGCTTCGGATGTCCCCTCCGGCCTTGATTCCTTTGGGCCAGTGGATGATGAGTGGATCCCGGATACCACCACCGTGAGTATTCTGTTTATAACGCTTAAGAGGTGTATTCCCGGCCATGGCCCATCCCCTGGGATAATGATTGAAGGTCCGAGGGCCGCCCAGTTCGTCTATCCCGGCCAGGCATTCTTCCAGGGTCTCGGGGAGGGCGTTGAAAAACCGGTTCTCATTAAGCGAACCATGCCAGTATCCCTCCTGGCTGGCCCCATTATCTGAAATCAGGATAATCAAGGTATTCTCAAGGGAATCGATCTCTGCCAGAAAATCGAGAAACCGCCCGAGGTGATGGTCGGTATGGTCCATGAAACCGGCAAAGACCTCCTGCATCCTGGCGTACAGGCGCTGTTCATCGATGGTGAGCTCGACCCAGGCTTTAATTCCGGGATTGCGCGGAGCCAGTTCGGTTTCAGCGGGGACAATTCCCATCTCCTTCTGCCGGGCCAGCACTTGCTCCCGCTCCACATCCCAGCCCCTATCGAATCTGCCTTTATATTTGTCGATAAACTCTGGGGGAGCATGGTGGGGGGCATGGCAAGCCCCAAAGGCCATCCAGAGAAAGAAGGGTTTTTCCGGTTGGATTTGTTTCAAATCTTTAACAAACTCGATCGATTTATCAACAATATCCTCTGTTAAATGATAATTGGGTCTATCCGGTTGCTGGATCCTGTGATTATCATAGACCAGATCCGGATTCCATTGATTGGTATCACCCCCCGTAGCCGTTTTCTCTCAGGATATGGGCAATGGTGCCCGCACTTTTAGGAATCCGGCCGTTGTATCCAGGATATCCGCTGGCCAGCTCGGTGATGATCCCCGTACCGACCGAGTGGTGGTTACGTCCGGTGAGCAGACAGGCCCGGGTAGGCGAGCAGAGTGCGGTGGTGTGAAAATTGTTATAGCGAAGGCCCCCGGCTGCCAATCGGTCCATGTTGGGTGTCTCGATGCCGGCCCCGTAGCAGCCCAGTTGGGAGAAGCCGACGTCATCCAGGATAATGAACACCACATTGGGTTTCTCCCGGGGGCCTTCCTGGGATGGCGGCCACCAGGGGGTGGATTCTTGGTAGGTTCTACCAACCACTCCCCCCCAATAACTTTCCTTCCGCTTCGACATTTTTAACCTCCTGATTGTGCTTATACGAATGGGATCATCAAACTCTCTTTTTCGTTCTTTGTCGGCCGTGATAGATAAAAAATACCGTAAGGGGCAAGGCGTAAGGTATGACCCTCCTCCTGCCTCTCGCCTCCCGCCTCCCGCCTCCCGCCTCCCGCTTTCTTCTAATATCCCATCTTTTTTTTCATTTCCTGATCGATCCAGATACGGGCATGGATCGGACCGGACCGCTGCTGACCGACACGCAGTTCGCCATAATAGTTTTTGACCCAGGGCCACCAACCGGTATAGACATAAGGTTGGGGCAGGATAATAGCCGGAGCCTGCTCGATGATATAGACAATCAGTTTTTTTAACTCTGCATTGGCCTTTTCATCAGAGAGGTTGGGATCTTCATTGACGGTATTCCAGGTTTTATCCACATGAGGATCGCTCATCATATGAGGGTTCCAACCCTGACCGGTCACGAAATTTTTGCGGATCCCGGCCAAAATGGTGCCATGGCCGTTATTAAAAAATAGCCCGGCCGAGTGGGTCTTGTTGATCATCTTGCTCAGCCAGGAGGGGTAATCCATCGGCTCGAGCTCCAGCTTAACGCCGATTTTGGCCAGGTAAGCGACGACCATGGCCGCCAGATCCAGCTCACTTTGGCTGGCGTTACTGATCTGGGCCTTAAAAGAAAACCCATTGGGGTAGCCGGCCTCAGCCAAGAGCTTCTTGGCTTTTTCCGGGTTGTAGGTGAACAACTCCCGGGCCGCGGGGGAGAGCTTTTCCAGGGGCGTATAGATTTCCTTGAAATTGGAAGGATAAGGGTAGGTGTGCAGTTCGGCCTCGCCTTGGTAAAAAGAATTGATGATTTCCTTTTTATTGACGGCCAGGTTCAGGGCCCTTCTGACACGGATATCATTAAAAGGCTTGGTGTCCAGGCGCATGGCCAGGGAAAAATTTAGACCATATAAGGAGCGTTGAAATTTGAGTTGAGGATTGGATTTCTTCAGTTCATCAACATACTTGGCTTGAATGGTCATCATCAGGTCCACTTTTCCGGTTCGGAAGGAGGCCAGTTGAGTGGCCTCATCCTTGATGAGCATCATAACTATCTTGTCA
This sequence comes from Deltaproteobacteria bacterium, assembly GCA_016208255.1. Taxonomy (GTDB): domain Bacteria; phylum Desulfobacterota; class RBG-13-43-22; order RBG-13-43-22; family RBG-13-43-22; genus RBG-13-43-22. The sequence goes on from JACQYK010000082.1 coordinate 22,825, forward strand.
GTGAAAGGGAGGTTGTATTTCTTGCCGCCGATGACTTCCGAGTCCCAATAATTCGGATTTTTAGTGTAGGTCTGGGAGTGCCCGTCTTTATACTCCGTAATCATGTAAGGTCCGGTGCCGCAGGCATTTTCCCATTTGTTGGCCCCCCCGGGGGCTTTTTCCTGCTCCGGCGCCTGGACGGCGTCATAAACCCCCCAGGCCATCCGGTACCTCCAGTCGGCATCCCATCCCTTCAGGTGCATGATCAGGGTATATTTATCGACGACTTCAAAACGGTCGATGAAATCATGGTATTCTTTCATGGCCTTTGGCGCTTTTATCAGGCGGGTCAGACTGAAGACCACATCATCGGTGACAAACTCCCGGGCCTTCATCACCCCCGGCTTTTCCTGCCACATGACCCCTTTGCGCAGGTGAAAAATGATTTGCAGGGGTTTTTTCTTTACCTCGTATTTCTCTATAAGCTCCCCTCTCAGGAACTTGTGGGGGATCCAGGAATTTTCTTTGAAATCATACTGGTTGGTTCCCCTGGGCCCTTTCTGCAGATCGCCCATCATCAGGTGTTCCATATAGAACCCCGTGTCATAGGCATGCTTCCAGACCCAACCGGCATTATCCCAGGAAATGGGATTAATGGCCGGATACTTCTCCATAAGGGTGAAAGTGCCTCCGTATTGCGGCGTCTCTGTTTTTGCCGCAGCAGCGAAAACACCGGATACCCATACGAGCATGATCAACAATACCATCAGCAATGACCAAAATCTCTTTTTCATTTTGAACCTCCTATTATCAGTCAATTTTGAAATACTCGTAAAAAGCCGCGCAAACCGTCACCCACGCGAAGCCTGCCCCCGAGTGTCTTCAGCGGGGGGCGGGGGCCCAGAGGTATTTGAAATTCCTGGATTCCCGTTTTCATGGGAATGACGAAATTGGGCCTCGATAACTTTTTACGAATTCATCAATTTTGATAACCTGGCAAGAAGTTAATTTTTGACTTTTTACCGGGAGATCAGCGTGTGAAGCCCTCAACTTTGTTTTACCTGCAGGCTTCGCAGACGGTTGATGGCCCCGGCAATTTCAAAGATCCGGGGTTTGGTCAGGTTTCCAACCGGATAAGGCATTAAAACATCCAAACCTTTTTCATCGATCTCAGCCATCGTCTTTTCCAGACCTTCCTTGAGACCGGGATGATCCACCAGATATTTGGTAGCATAGAGGTGAATAATCCGGCCGACGGCCCGGGTCTGTCCGGTTTCCAGCAACTGTTCCAGGAAAAACAGATCGATGTTATGTTCCCCGTAGACCAAAGTCTCCGGACTTTTAGCATCGATACGGACCTCCCGATTCCCCCGGCTGGGGTCAAAGCTATCCGGCTTGGGCCGGCGGGCGGTGACTTCTCCAAATCCGTCTCCGCCTTCGGCCAGACGATGGACCGGAAATTTTTCGGCGATTGTCCGGGCTTTTTCGGTCACGGGGAAGGGGCGATAATTATTCATCCAGATTACGGTGTCAGCCGCTTCAAAATAGTCTCCGGATCCTCCCATGACCAGAATCGTGGAAACGCCTCTGTCCTGATAAAGCTGGCGGACTTTGTCGATAAAGGGGGTGATCGGCTCATGAGCCTTTGCCACCAGTTCCTGCATGCGCCGGTCCCGGATCATAAAATTGGTGGCCGAGGTGTCTTCATCGATCAGCAGGACCCGGGCCCCCATTTCCAGGGCCTCCATGATATTGGCCGCCTGGGAGGTGCTGCCGCTGGCGTTGTCGGTGCTGAAACGAAGGGTATCCCGGAGCAGGGGAAGGGATTTAATAAAGGGACTGATATTGACTTTCTCCACGAACCGTCCGTCTTCGGCCCTGATCTTTACCGCTTTCGGGTCGGTGGCCACGTATTCCCGGCCATCCCCCGGGATGTGGCTATAGATCCCCAATTCCAAAGCCCGGAGGAGGGTTGATTTCCCGTGAAAACCCCCGCCGACAATCAGAGTTACTCCTTGGTTCAACCCCAGGCCGTTAATCATCCCCTTATGGGGAAGCTGCCCATGACCAGGGGTCTGGAGCTGACGCCGCTTTCCCGGGGGAGGATGGCCCCTTCCGGGACAAAGCCCGCCAGTCCTTTTTCATCCAGAGCCGCCCTCAGCCACTCCTGGTCCTCGTGCGCATCCACAAAATGCTTGACCGTAAGACCCATATTGGGAAATTGAAAAACCCCTTGCTGGATCACTTTGGGCAGGTCTTCGAAAAAAATGGAAACGGCCTCCATTCCCTGAATGGTTCTTCCGGCCGCCGGCAGATCGACGGTTAAACGCAGCTCCAGGGTTTCTCCCTGAATCACCACAGCCGACCGTTCCAGGATTTCCGGCCCTCCGGCCTCGATATTGATCTGGTCTCGATTCCCGGTCCCGCGGGTTTTTGAAGAAAGATTTCGAATGGCCTGATGGACCTGCCGGCCGATAAAATCACAAAATCCGAGGCGGCGGGTCTTGTTTTCCCAGAGATCTGAAAATATTTTCCATTTCTTTAAGGAGATAACCAGACGAATCCGGGAGGGAGGGGCAAAGGGATCCGGTTGGACCCGGTCTATAAATAATTCGTACTGAGAAAAAAGATAATGGCCTTCAATATCCTGATAGGCCTTATAGCCTTTATCATGAATACGAAACAGGGTTTTTTTCAAGTCGTCGGCTGATTTCATAAGCTTTTCCTTATCGCTCGTTTGGTCACCTGGGGATAGACCTCTTTCCTGTTTATTATTCCCAAAATCATTATTTTTTTCTCAACAACTTTAAAGACAACCCGGTATTCTCCCACCCTCATTTTCCAATATCCTCTCAAAGTTCTCCGTAAGGGCTTTCCGTAGATTTCCGGCCTGGCCATCAGGCGTTCTTCTATGGCCTTTTTTATCATGGCCTTTTTTTTTATATCGATTTTTGGCAAATCGACTTTTTTTACTTCCGGGTGATATTGGATCTCAAAATTCATTCAAAAATAAGCCTCGGCACTGCTGTTCAAGTCCAAACTTGTTCATGGGTTAAGGCTGTGGATTCATTAAAAGACTTCTCCCGTTTTTCGGCCATCCTGGTCAATTGCAGATCTTCTTGAATTTCCAGAGCGTCTCTAATCAGATCTCTCAATTTGGTCGATAAGGAAACGCCCTCTTTCTTAGCCAGAAATTGCACATTCTTATATAAAGGTTTATCGAGGACGACGTTGATTCTTGGGTTTTTAGTGGGCATCAGGAGCCTCCTCCAAATTCTAAGAGTTTTAAAAAGTGTATCATAAGTGATGAACTCGGTCAAGACCTCCTTTTGGCCTTGACGGATAGGTTATGGCAGCCTATATTCTCTAAATCTTTAAAGTAACTTAATCAAGTCATGACCATGCCCATAAGCAAACTGGATTCCAACAAGGAACACTTCCAGGAAGCCCTAAACCATCACGACAGTATTCTGATCATCCTGGATCGATTTCAACTCGAACTCCCCTATGACGACCATGAACGATTCCCGGAAAATTGGATGGATGATCCGCTGCTGCTTCTGGGACAATATCTGGAAATTTTGGATCTGGGAGATATGGAGGCTGAAAAATTCCGTCTGATTACCTATGAATTCGTTGAAGCCAACGGACCGGAGTGGTTCTGGGGCAACCGGATGAGGCTGGCCGCGGAGATTGCATTTGTACGCCGCTTTTGAGTCTACCTGTTAATTTATCTCATTAATAAATAATATAATAATTATTAATTGGACAAATGGCTAACCTTTTGACTATCCTGCCCAGAATTTAAAGTCGATCAGGTGGTAAGCATTCCGAGCAGTTTTTTATAACATTTTAGCCTTATGAAAAAACTATAAAAAGCATTGGAATTTCAGAAAGCTAAACAGATACTTTTTTTAAGAAAATCCATTTAAGGTAGAAAACAGGTCTTTGGGAAAAATCGCCTCCATTGATATCGGTTCCAACACCTTAAGGTTATTAATCGCCGAAAAATCAGGGGAAAGAATTAAGGCCCTCTTCCGGGACCGGGAGATGGTCCGACTGGGGCGGAGTTTTTATCCCAGCCTTCTCCTGTCTTCGACCGCCATGGAGGCCGCGGTAAAGGTATTGAAACGATTTGTAGTCGAGACCGAAAAAGAAGGAGTGACCAACCTCCGGGCCGTCGGCACCGGAGTGCTGCGCGAGGCTGAAAACATCCGGTTTTTTTTAGAAAAGGTCCGGAAGGAAACAGGCCTCCTGGTTCGGATTGTCAGCGGAGTGGAAGAGGCCGGTCTGATGGCCAAGGGAATTCTTTCCGTCTTTCCTTCAATTCAGGGGAAAACCATCATTTTTGACATAGGCGGCGGAAGCACTGAATTGGTTTTTTTAAACAACGGGCAAATGGCCGAGAGAATCAGTATGCCTCTCGGGGTGGTGGGACTGACCGAGAAATTTCTTAAAACCGATCCTCCAAAATCCAACGAATCGGATTCACTAAAAATTCATTGCCGAAATATTTTAAGGAAAAATTCGGCAAAGAATGATAAAATTAGAAAGTTAATCGGGACAGCGGGAACAGCCACCACCTTGGCCGCGATGGCCAAAAACCTATTCGATTATGACCCGGATCAGATCAATCAGACGGTATTGACCAAAGAATATCTTATCGAATTATCAAAACAAATATTAGCCTTGCCTCTTGAGAAACGTTCCAGTTTAGCCGGTTTGGAACCCGGAAGGGCTGATATCATCAGTGCCGGCATCCTGCTGGTTTTGGAGATTATGGGTCATTTTTCCCAAAGGGTGCTTCTGGTCAGCGATGCCGGATTGTTGGAGGGAATGATTCTAGAAAAGAAAGGTATAGGGTTCAAGGTGTAAGGTGTAAGGTAAAGAAAAAAGACCCAAGAACAAATTCAATAGATCAACGCCTTAAACCGTGAACCGTAAACCTTGGACCGTAGATCTTACACCTTATACCGTAAACCTTATACCTTGCACCTTGTATTTATTTGGAAGGAGTTTTTATGACCACAGCGGCAAATCCCATCCGTGACGGGTTGACTTTTGATGATCTTTTGCTTGAACCGGCCTATTCCATGGTATTGCCGAGGGAGGTCGATGTTCAAACCAACTTGACTCAGTCCATACGGTTGCATATTCCCATTGTCAGTGCGGCTATGGATACGGTAACCGAATCCCAGACAGCCATCAGTATGGCCCAGCAAGGAGGGATTGGGATTATCCATAAAAACATGGGAATCAAAAACCAGGCGACGGAAGTGGAAAAGGTCAAAAAATCAGAAAGCGGGATGATTGTCGATCCGATAACGATGGGCCCGGATCAAAAAGTCCATGAAGTTCTGGCCGTTATGGAAAAGTACCATATCTCCGGAGTACCCATCGTCAAAGGCCAAAAACTGGTCGGGATCATTACCAATCGGGATCTGCGCTTTGAGACCAATCTCAATAAAAAGGTTTCCGAGGTCATGACCAAAGATAATCTGGTTACGGCCAGGGTAGGAATCACCCTGGAAGATTCCAAGGCTCTGCTTCATAAAAATCGCATTGAAAAATTATTGGTGGTGGATCATCAGGGTAATCTGGCCGGTCTGATCACTATCAAAGATATTGAGAAAATCAAAAAATTTCCTCTGGCCTCCAAGGACAAAATGGGACGATTAAGGGTTGGCGCCGCAGTGGGGGTGGGGCCGAATCGCCTGGAACAGGTCGAGGCCTTGCGGCGGGCCGAAGTGGATGTCATTGTTTTTGATGTAGCCCACGGGCATACCAAGAATGTGATCGAAGCCGTTATTGAAACCAAGAAACAATACCCGGAACTTCAGATCATTGCCGGCAATGTGGGCACGGCCGATGGAACCGAGGCCCTGATCAAGGCCGGGGCCGACGGGATAAAAATCGGGATTGGTCCGGGTTCCATCTGCACCACCCGGGTGGTGGCCGGGGTAGGCGTTCCCCAGATTACGGCCATCATGGACTGCGCCAGGATAGCCAGGAGATTCAAGATCCCCCTGATTGCCGATGGCGGAATCAAGTTTTCCGGGGACATCACCAAGGCCCTGGCTGCCGGGGCCGATCTGGTCATGATCGGGGGGCTCTTTGCCGGCACGGAAGAGAGTCCGGGAGAAACCATCCTCTATCAGGGACGGACTTACAAAGTGTATCGCGGCATGGGCTCTATCGAGGCCATGAAACAGGGCAGCAGTGACCGTTACGGCCAGGATGATTATGAAACCGAAGCCAAACTGGTCCCCGAGGGGATTGTGGGCCGGGTCCCTTACCGCGGGCCCCTGGCAGATACCGTTTACCAGCTGGTGGGCGGATTAAAAGCGGGGATGGGATATGCCGGCTGCCGGACCTTGAAAGAACTTAAAACCAAGGCCCGCTTTATCCGCATCACCCCGGCCGGTCTCCGGGAATCCCATGTCCATGACGTGATCATCACCAAAGAGGCACCGAATTATCGATTGGAATAACGGTTAAGGGTATAAGGTATAAGGTTTACGGTCTAAAAGCAAAAAAACCAAAAACAAGATCGGGAAAAAAGTGGGAGATTTTTTTGAATAAAAGTCTGGCAACGATCAAAGGACTTTGCCGTTTTTATTTATCGGATAAGCAACGAAGAGCCTTTTTCTAAAGATTATGGTCTGAGAGACCAGATGCGCCGCGCCGGAGTTTCCATACCCAGCAATATTGCTGAAGGGGATGAATTAAAGACGAACAAACAATCTATTCAGTTCTTTTTTATGGCTAAAGGTTCCGTGGCCGAATTAGTAACCCAGGCCCTGATTGCTTTTGAAATTGGTCATATAAACCAAGAAAACTACAACTATATTCGGAATGAATGCCAGGCCATTTCAAGCATGTTGACTAAATTGATAAAAGCCAGGTCAAAAATATAATATTATTTCCTTAACCGTATACCGTATACCGTATACCTTAAACCGTACTTTAAAGGAAGACATGGACATT
>JACQYK010000083.1 GCA_016208255.1 Deltaproteobacteria bacterium
GGCCCTGAAAGAAGCCATCTCCAGGGTCGGGTTTGAGGCGATCCTTTCGGGAGACGGGCAGGATGCTCTGCAAAAATTGAATCAATCCTCCTTTTCCATGATCGTTACTGATATGAAAATGCCCAGAATGGACGGTCTGTCCCTGCTCAAGGAGATCCGGCACAAGATCGGACATATCCCTATCCTGGTCATCACCGGGTTTGGGACCATTCAGGATGCAGTAGAAGTGATGAAGGAAGGGGCTTCGGATTATCTCCTTAAACCCTTTTCTTTTGAAGCACTGATGGCCAAAATACGGCTCCTGATGGAAAGGATTCATCAAGAAAGGGGGCTGATTACTGAAAATCAAAAAATGCTGCAACTCATCAGGATTGCCGAAGAAGTAGCCCCCAGCGACACCTCTGTCCTGATCTATGGGGAGAGCGGCACCGGGAAAGAGCTGCTGGCCGGAACTATCCATAAAAAAAGCCGTCGGAGCCATAAGCCGCTGGTGGCTATCAATTGTGCGGCTATTCCGGACAGTCTGATGGAATCTGAGTTATTCGGTCATGAAAAGGGGGCCTTCACCGGCGCCACGGAGAAGAAGATCGGGAAATTTGAATTTGCCAACCAGGGTACCCTCCTCCTGGACGAAATCGGAGAAATGTCCCTTAATCTTCAAGCCAAACTGTTACGGGTTTTGCAGGAAAGGGAAATAAATCGGGTAGGCGGAAATCAGGCCATCCCTATCGATATCCGGGTCATTGCCACCACCAACCGGGATTTGTATAAAGATTCCCAGGAGGGAAAATTCAGAGAAGACCTTTATTATCGGCTCAATGTCTTCCCCCTCCATATCCCCCCCTTACGGGAAAGGCCTGATGATATTGCCTTGTTGTCGCGTCATTTTTTAAAAAAATTTTCCGGAGTGCTCGGAAAAAATCTCCAGGGATTCACACCGCCAGCCATGGATTTTCTGATCACCCGGTCCTGGAGGGGAAATATCCGGGAACTGCAAAATACCATCCAGCGCTCGGTCCACCTCAGTAAGGGTGATCTGATCGACCTTACGGATTTTATGGTCGAAGCCGAGTCCGTTCCCGCTCTTTCTTCTCCCGGAAAGATCAAGGACTTGGAAAAAGACATGATATTAAAGACCCTGAAGGAGGTTAACGGCAACAAGACTCGAGCAGCCAGGATCCTGGGAGTCAGTGTCCGGACTATCAGAAATAAGCTCCATGAATACGGGGATTTTTTCCCCGTCCCGCCTTTGGAAAATTCCGAAGGAGCTCCCGGGAACCCCGGGGGCCGATAGCTGGGGTACCTGTTGACTTAGTGGCTAAAAAATTACTTGGCATGATATTTGTATTTAATAATTTGGATAAGGGGGCAAAGTGGACAAAGGGATTCAACTTTTAGAAGAGATAATAAAGACCAGCGCTTTTCGACATAAGGTTTTGGCATCCAATATCGCCAATGCGGATACTCCGGGCTACAAGGCCAAAGATGTTCCATTTAGCCAGGAAATAAACGACCAGGTCATAAAAATGACAAAAACCAGCCCCGATCATCTCCTGGGAACAAAAAACCCAAAAGAGGCCCAGGGGATGATTCCAGTGGAACGAGCTTCCGGGGAGGATGGAAACAATGTGGCCCTGGATATGGAATTGGCCAATATGACTGAGAACGCACTTTTGTACGAGGCCGGGGTCAAACTTTTGTCCAAGAAACTGATGATGTATAAGAATGCTGTCAGAGGGAGATAATCATGGATTCTTTCGCTATCTTTAAAGTGAGTGCCTCGGCCCTGGAGGCCCAGAGGGGTCGAATGAATACCATTGCTTCCAATATGGCCAATATTCATTCCACCCAGACCGAATCTGGTGGACCCTATAAAAGAAAAGACGTGGTTTTTTCAACGTTGCCCATCGATTCCAACAAATCCCCGGCTCTGGAAGGGGTTAAGCTTGTTCAAGTCGTTGAAAGTCAGGATCCCTTTAAAAGAATATACGATCCATGCCATCCTGATGCGGATAAAGATGGCGAAAGAATCCATGATTATCTCCCTCTAATAGCATTCTTATACATCATTAGTTTCTTGGACAATAGTTTGACCCAAATGACGCGGAAAAGGCCATTCAGGAACTGGCTGGAGGAGGGGATATCTCCAGTGCCGTGATCGCCATGGAAAAAGCCGATTTTTCCTTTCAGGTCATGATTGAAGTCAGGAATAAGCTGATCAGTGCTTATGAAGAGATCATGAGGTTACAGGTTTAAACTACAAGTTTGGAATGCGGATTTCGGAATGCGGAGTGAAAACCCTTTGAGTTCATAGTGTGTCGAGTTCGGAGTTCGGGTGCTGAGTATGGAGGTTTTGCCATTACTCCGAATTCCGAATTCCGAACTAATAAATCCGTTAACAATCTGGAATAAAGGTTAAGTGTAAGTGGACTGTCGCCAAAGAAACCGCATAAAGGAAAAAAATGGCAGATTTATTTGAAACCATAAAAAATTGGCCCATTAAAAAGAAAATCTCCCTCCTAGCCCTGATTGGAATCACTGTGGCCAGTCTGATTGTTCTCTTCTCCTGGTCTCAAAAGAGTAATTACCAAGCCTTGTTTACCAACATCAGCGACGGTGATTCGGGGCTGATGATTCAAAAACTAAAGGAATTGAAAGTTCCCTATAAGGTGGAAGGAGGGGGCATTCTGGTTCCAGCCGAAAGAGTGTACGAACTGAGGCTTCAGTTGGCTGCCCAAGGCCTGCCCCAAGGTGGGGGGGTCGGGTTTGAAATTTTTGATAAAACCAATTTCGGGACTTCGGATTTTGTTCAAAAATTAAATTACCGTCGGGCCTTACAGGGAGAACTTTCACGGACTATTCAATCCCTTTCGGAAATTGAAAGCTGCCGGGTCCACCTGGCGGTTCCGGAAAAGAGCCTCTTCCTGGAAAAAGAGTCCAAGCCCAGTGCTTCAGTGATGGTCAAGTTGAAACCGGGAAGAAACCTGTCGCAGAACCAGGTCCAGGGAGTTGTCCATCTCATATCGAGTAGTGTTGAAGGATTAGTCCCTCAGGATGTAACCGTTATCGATCACCGGGGAGGGATGTTGACCCGGTCGAGTCAGGAAGAGAACACTCAACTTAGCAATAACCAACTCGAATTGCAGCGTAACTATGAAAAAGAAATCGAAGGCCGGGTGGTCAATATCCTGGAACCGATTACCGGGAAGGAAAAGGTGAAGGCCAGGGCTTCGGCCACCCTCGATTTTACCCGGACGGAGAAAACCGAAGAAAAATACGACCCCAACGGACAGGTAGTCCGAAGCGAACAAAAAAATCAGGAAAAATCCGTATCGGGACTGACCGGGGGGGTCCCCGGGACCTCTTCCAACCTGCCTAATAAGAAACCCCCTCTGACGACTTCATCGGCGGGAAATACCCAAAAACTTAGCGAAGTAACCAATTACGAGATCAGTAAAGTCATCAGCCGGGTTATAGGCCCCTCCCAGGAATTGAAAAGAATTTCGGTGGCCGTAGTAGTGGATGGGACTTATGTGACCGGGCAGGGGAGCAAAACCAAAAAATATACGCCTCGAACTGAAGAAGAAATGAAATATTATGAAGACCTGGTTAAAAAAGCAGTTGGATTTTCTGTAGAACGGGGAGATGAAGTCAAAGTGGTCAATATGCCTTTTGATGCGGGAACTCTGGAAGACCTCCCGGAAGCCAAAAGAGATTATTGGCCTTTTCTATTCTCGGCTGCCCGATATGCCGGACCTTTAGTGGGCTTCTTATTGATATTTTTATTTATTCTAAAACCTCTGACCCGGGAATTTTTGTCTTCATCCGGGGGGCGTTCCAAAATTCCCGATCTGGCCCTCCCTCAAACCGTGGCCGAAATTGAAAAGAGGCTCGATTCCCCCCAACGGAAGGCCATTACCATGGAAGAAGATGTCCGTGTTTGGGCCAAAACAAATCCTGATCAAGCCGCAAACCTGATCAAAGGTTGGGCCGAAGAGTAAGCCATGGCCTATCGTGGAATTGAAAAAGCCGCCATTTTTTTGATATCCATAGGGGAAGAAGCCGCCTCAGAAATCCTGAAAATCATGGATATGAGTCACGTGGGGATGATTACGGCCTGTATGAACCGTTTATCCTCCGTTAAAAAAAAGGAACGGGACGATATCATCAATGAGGTATCCGGAAAAATACAAAGCGGGGATTTTCCCGTGGCCGGTGAAAATTATGTTAAGAAAATTCTGAAAAAAGGGCTGGGTGTTGAGAATGCCGACCGAATCATGGAAGAGGCGGCCAAAGAGAGTTCCCTGGAAAGCCTGAAATGGGTGGATGCTAAAACACTGGCCAATTTTTTGGCCGGTGAGCATCCCCAGACGATAGCCTTGATCCTCTCCATGTTGGACGCCGTTCATGCCGCCGAAGTATTGGCCATCCTTCCGGAAGGAATGAAGGATGACATTGCCAGAAGAATCGCTGTTACCGAACAAATTCCAGAAAGTATCTTAAGTGAGCTGGAAGAGGTTTTAAGGGGTCAACTGGATGTGAATAAAGGAAAGAAGGGGCGGAAGGTAGGCGGCATAAAAGTGGTTGCTGAAATTTTGAATCACAGTGACCGCTCGACCGAATCGGCCATTTTGGAAAAAATTGAAAAAGAAAATCCCAATCTCGCGGAATCTATCCGGAAGTTTATGTTTGTTTTTGATGACCTAGTCCAGGTTGATGATAAGGGGATTCAAATGATCCTGAAAGAGATTCGGACCGAAGATCTCTCCCTGGCTTTAAAGACGGCGTCGAGCAATCTCAGAGAAAAGATATTCAAGAACATGTCTCAGCGAGCCGCTCAAATCCTTAAGGAAGAAATGGAATTGAAAGGGCCGGTCAAGGTATCCGAAGTGGAGAAGGCCCAACAGAACATTGTCAAGATATCCCGAAAACTGGAAATGGAAGGAAAAATAATGATCGCCGGACGAGGGGGGGATGAACTGGTTGTTTAAAAGTAATAAAATAATTAAAAGTTGTCCGGCTGTGGGCTATTCCATGCCGACGTTGGAGGGGTATCCCCGGTCAGGAACAAAAAGGGCCTTGAACAAAGTAAGCGACCCGGGAGCGATTGAACGGGAGGCCTTTGAGAAGGGGTTCGCCTCGGGGGAGAAGGCCGGATATGAAGCGGGTGAACAAAAAGCCGCGGTTTTTCTGGATCGCCTTGAAAAGTTATTCCAGGAGATTTTTTCCTTAAAGGAAAAAATCATGTCGGAACTCGAGCCTCAGTTGGTCCTTCTTTCTATCGGTCTGGCCCGAAGAATATTAAAAAAAGAATTAAAGGCAGGCCCTGAGATTATAGAGCAAATGGTCAAAGAGGCGATCAAGGAAATCAGTTCGACGGGTCCCATAACGATCAAATTGAATCCTCTTCTCTATGACCGCTTGAATAAGAAAAAAATGGAATTCCAGGAGGTCTTTCCGGATCTCATTTTCGAAAGGGATGTTAAGGCCCCTGACGATGGAGCCGTGGTCAGTAATCCTTTCCAGGAAATACAGACCGATCTCGATTTTCAACTTTCCAACCTTATCGAAGAGCTGCGTTCTCGACTAGAAAATGACTGATCTTACTCCCTATCTTCAGGCCATCCAGAAGATCGAACCCTTCAGGGTTTTTGGCCTGGTAAAAGAAATAACCGGGATACTTATCAAAGCCCAGGGGTTAAAGGTCAGCGTTGGCGAGGCCTGCAAGATTTATGGCGATCAGGGGACATCGATGGAGGCCGAGGTCGTCGGGTTTCAAGATGGGAAGACCCTGCTGATGGCCTCCGGTGAACTCTTGGGATTAAAACCGGGGACTCGGATTTTTCCGATTGGTAAGAAGACCTCGGTCCGAGTCGGGCCTGACCTGGTCGGCCGGATCCTGGATGCCCGGGGAGCACCCATTGACGGGAAAGGGCCGGTTAGGGGCAAACATTTTCCTTTGTTTGCTTCCGCCCCTCCTCCGCTGCAGAGGCAAAGAATCTCCGAGCCCCTGGATTTGGGCATTCGGGCTATCAATGGCTTGCTGACCTGTGGAAAGGGCCAACGGATGGGAATTATGGCCGGAAGCGGGGTTGGGAAAAGTGTTTTGATGGGTATGATCGCCAAATACACCGAGGCGGACTATAATGTTATTGCCCTGATCGGAGAACGAGGGAGAGAGGTGCGCGAATTCATTGAAAAAGATCTTGGAAAAACGGGGCTGGAAAGGTCGATTGTCGTGGTTTCCACCGCTGAACAACCTCCTCTGGCCAAGGTCCGAGCCGCTTTTACAGCCACGGCCATTGCTGAATATTTCAGAGAACAGGGGAAAGACGTTTTATTGCTAATGGATTCTCTGACCCGGATAGCAATGGCCCAACGGGAGATCGGGTTGGCCATAGGGGAACCCCCTACGGCCAAAGGATATACGCCCTCTGTTTTTGCCCTGCTTCCTAAATTATTGGAAAGGGTTGGCAATGACGGCGGGAGGGGAAGTATTACCGGTTTATATTCTGTTCTGGTCGAGGGAGATGATCTCACAGAACCGGTTACGGATGCGGCCCGAGCCATACTGGATGGTCACATTGTCCTCTCCAGAGAACTGGCGATGGAGAACCACTACCCGGCTATTGATGTCCTTAGCTCTATCAGTCGGCTCATGCCCGATATCGTTGATGCCCGTCACAAAGATTATGCTGGAAAATTTGTGGAAACCCTGGCCCGATATAACAAATTGGAGGATATGATCAATCTGGGGATGTACAAGGCAGGATCAAATATCCAGGTCGATTATTCGATACAGATTATCGAAAAACTTAAATCTTACCTGCGTCAAGGGATGGATGAAAAGAGGGATTTTTCAGACGGCCTTCAAGGGCTGTATTGTTTATTTGACCAATCTGAATCTCCCCAGGGGGGTTGAAGATGAATGGACGTTTAAAAACCGTTTCTAAAATTGCCCGGATAATTGAGCATCAAAAGGAAGTTATTGAACTCCAACTTCAGGCCATTAACCATCGTCAAACCCTGGAGCAGGAAAGGTTGAATCTTCTGGAAAAATACCTTGGTGAAAACATTGGCCGCTTTGAAGAAAGCCTTAGTGATCGATTCATCCTCAACAGCGAAGAGGTGGCATTTTTGTTCGGCACGGCTTCGACTTTTTTTCACAAGATAGAGCGAACGAAAGAAGAAATAGAAAGGATCGGAAAAGAACTGGAGGCCTTTCAGGTTTTATTCAGGGAAGCCTATAAAAAAGAGAAAGCCGTTGCAATCGTTCAAAATAAAATCATAGCGCAAGAAAGAAGAGCGGAAGGGCGGTCGGAGCAAAAAAATATGGATTCTTGGACCCTTTCCAGCAGGTTGCGGCAATGATAAAAATTATTATCGGATTGTTATTAGTGCTATCAGGGACTTGGGCTTCCAACCCTTCTTCGGCTTTTGGTCAGGAGGATCCAGGTAAAATCATCGAACAAAAACGTCAGGAATTGACCGAAAAGGAAAGACGCCTAAAAAGCGAGGAAGAACGAATAAAAAATATCGAAAAAGAAGTGGAGGGTAAAATTCAAAAACTGAACCAACTGTTGATCCAAATTGAAGGGGCCTTAAAAAAACTGGCCGAGGTCCGGTCGGAAAAATTGGATCATCTGGTAAAAACTTTTGAAGCCATGCCTCCGGAAGAAGCGGCCATTAGGCTCTCCGCTCTGGACAAACCTCTGGCTGTTCAAATCATTTTCAGAATGACCAGCAAGAAGGCCGGACCGATTCTGGCCCTGATGGAACCCCAAAAAGTGGCCGAAATTACCGAAGCAGTTTCCAAGACCGAGAAAAAAATTCCCACCAAATGAAAATTTTTCCACGGAAATCGCTCCTTTCTTAAAAAGGCCTTCCCTTTTCCCTTTGAAGCCTCTTTAAGTTATTCAGATCCCAGCGTCTATCAAACCTGCAATATATTAAAATAATTAAAAATATTAAGATACTACTTTTGAATTCCTTAAACGGGAAGGGCATTTTTATATCCCCGGCTAACCGGAAAAGAGTTGGCATGTTTATTGATATTTAGAGGGATAGATTGATGGACGGCAGGCCATTCACTTCACCGAAGACTGTGATAAAGGGGACTCAATCCAATGTCGAGTGTTGAAAAAATGGAAGCGGGAAGCCAACTGCTAACGACCATAATAACCAGGAATAACCTGAGCCCCAAATCCGGCCAAAACGATCCGTCAGAAGACCAGGTCCCTGATTTCTTGATAGATTTTTTATCAAAGCTCTGTGGAGAGGTCAAACAAGGATCAGAGGAAGGGCAGGCAAATTCCGGAGAATGGGATGGGCTCGGCCAAGAATCGCTGAAACTTGGGTCTGTTGAATCAGTATTTCCAATAAAACAACTTGGAAATACTGATAGTGAGGATCAGACCTTGGGTTTTCCATTGGAGACCACCGGCCTTAAGGATCAAATTAAGGAAAGCGGGGATGAGGATCAGGACAATAAAACCGTCTGGTCACCCTCTTTTCCTCCTTTAGAATCTCTTTTTATTGGTAAAGAGGGTCTTCTGGAGGGCATTTCTAATAAGACAGAAGATGTTAATTCAGGTCTAAGCAATCCCATCCTTTTAAGGCCGGGAGAGGACGCGGTCACCCAACCCGACGGGATTCCGGTCGAAGGAGCCCTGGCCGGCGGGAAAGGATCCGGGGAAGGAAGTCCCGGAAAAGCGGATCCGAAAGGGGAAAGGCCTATCGAAAGACCAAACGATACGGGAATATTTCTTAAAGGAGCAGGCCCTAATTCCAGTTTAAGCCAGGCCGCCCTCTTAAATGGGGGAGAGAACCCTGTTTCCAAACACGACCGCTCTCCGGTTGAAGGAACCCAGGCCGGTGGGAAAGGATCCGGAGAAGGAAGCCAGGGAGCAGCGGATCCGAAAGGAGAAAGGCCGCCCATTGAAAGACCAAGCGAAACGAAAATCTTTCTCCAGGAAGCTGGCCCCGGTTCCAGTTTAAACCAGGCCTCCCTCTTCAGCGAGGGCGCGGATTCTGTTCTTAAATCCGAACAGTCTCCGGTCGAAAGGGCCCAGCCCGGCGGGAAAGGATCCGGGGAAGGAAGCCCCGGTTCAGTGAACTCGACTGGGGAAAGGGCGGTCGAAAGACCTGAGTGGAAGGGATCCCTTGATCTGAAGAATGGATTAAAGTCTCCTCTGGAGGATAGCCTTCTCCTGAACAAATTGAATGCTTTTGTCGAAAAAATTTCCCAATCCCTGGCTGACGGACCGGCCCGGAATGGGGTCGACTCCGAGGGGGAAAAGACCGGTTTTAAGAAATCTATTGAGCCCCCTTCAGGGAAAGATAACTTTCAAAAAGAAGGATCAGCGGCTGAATTAAGGATCCAGTTCGCCCAGGACAGGCAATCTTCCAATAAGATAAGGATTGAAAAAGCGGAATGGGCTCCTTCAGAAAAAGGGAAGGAAGGACAACCAGGGGTTTCCTTCTTAACCCAAGAAGGTTTTCTTGATGATTCCCAGGGTCTTTTCCTGGTTAAAGAACAGGAAGGGACAGACCTCCTCTTCCATGGAAATTTCTCTGGAACCCGCAGGATTGGGAAAGTTGGACATCGAATTGAACTTAAACCAGGATAGGCTCCAGGGACAGATCATGGTCAATGATAAGGCGGGGAAGGAGTTGATTGAGCGAAATCTCCCCCAACTCCTTTCGGATTTGGCCCGCGAGGGACTTCAGGTTGGGGGATTCAGCGTTTCTTTAAAACATCAGGGAAGAGATCAAAACCCGGTCCTGACCCGGACTGAATTTGAAGAACCGACCCTGAAGCCGGTGAGTCCGGAAAAGATGGTTCCGATTCAGGGAAATCACCTCATCCACATTATTGTTTGAAGGAGGAAAGTATGGCCGTTTCAGCCGTTCCCAGTAACACCTTGGATAAAAACGCTTTCTTGAAACTCTTCACAGTGCAGTTGAAAAACCAGGATCCCTTGAACCCTATGGATGCCACTGCCTTTACCGCCCAGATGGCTCAATTCAGTTCCCTGGAGCAGCTTTATAACATAAATACCAATCTTGACCATCTGATTTCCTCCCAAAATACCCTTCTCCAGGGCCTGGCGGTAAACCTGATCGGGAAAACGGTGGCCTTGCAGGACGGGTCTTCCGGCCAGGTAACCGGGATCAGTTTTGAGGGAAAGGATACCTCGATCATACTCGATAATCAAAAGACGGTTTTACTGACCGAAATTAAAAATATATCCATCTAAACTAAAGGAGGTAAGGAATTATGATGACATCTCTTTATGCCGGGATCAGCGGGTTGCTCGCCAACGGCACGTCCATGGCGGTCATTGGGGACAATATCGCCAATCTGAACACTAACGGGTTTAAAAACTCGCGGGTTACCTTTGGGGACGTGCTGAGTCAAACCGTTTCCGGGGGGACGGGGCAAGTCGGCCGGGGGGTGATGATTAAGCAGATTTCGACCCAGCACATCCAGGGCGCCTTTGAGACCACCGGTAACGCCCTCGACCTGGCTATTGACGGCGAAGGTTTTTTCCAAGTCCGGGATGGGGACATGAAATTGTACACCCGCGCCGGACAGTTTTCCGTGAATAAGGACGGCAAGGTGGTCAATCCCGACGGTTACGTCCTGCAGGCCTTTATCGCCGATGCCGCGGGCGCCATGACCGGGGCCACCGGAGACCTGGTCTTTTCCAATGCCCCCAGCCAGGCCAGAGCGACGGAAAATGCCAGTCCGGCCATCAACCTCAATGCGGATGAGGAGGCCATAACCGATGCCTTCACTCTGGATGCCAATGCCGACGGTGATAATAATGATCCGGCTAATTTTAATCATTCCACCACCATCAACGTTTATGATTCTTTGGGCGGGGAGCATGAAATAACCCTCTATTTCACCAAAACGGCGGCCAATACCTGGAGTGTTAATTATGTTAACAGAAATCCGGATACCACCGCCACCAGTACTTTGATCCTGGCCGGAACCCAAGCTCTCAGTTTTGATACGGACGGTTCCCTGATCGATGACGGCAGCAGCGGTGCCGGCATAGCTTTCGATTTCGGGGCCTCAGTGGTAACCCCCCAGACCATCACCTTTGACTTCGGCACTGGAACCGGGGGGACTGAAGACCCCATCGGCACCGGTCTGGACGGCACGACCCAGTTTGCTTCGGCCTTCAGTGTTTCCAGTTTCAGCCAGGATGGCTACGGGGCGGGTGTATTTAAGAGTATCAGCTTCAACGAAGGCGGGATCATTTCGGCGGTTTTTACCAACGGGCAGTCGAAAACCCTCGGACAGATGGCCCTGGCCCGGTTTCTGGATCCGGGAGGTTTAAACAAATTAGGACTCAACATGTTTTCCGAGACCTATGATTCCGGTCAGCCGGTGATCGCCGCCCCGGAAACCTCGGGGCTTGGCCGGTTGTTATCCAACAGCCTGGAATTGAGTAACGTGGACCTGTCCACGGAGTTTGTCAAATTGATTTCCGCCCAGAGGGCCTTTCAAGCCAATTCCCGGATCATCACCACTACCGACGAGATGATGGCGGAACTGGTCAATCTTAAAAGATAAGGATTTCCGAATCCAATATTAGAACCGGTCAGTCAAACTTAAAAAAGGGGAAGGGGCTTCGGCTTCTTTCCCTATATTCAATATCCGCCTTACTGAATTTCAAATAGATCATTCCGGCCCCACCGGCCGAGGAACACTCCAGACCCGCCCTTGAAAGGTGATCGACCCTTTGTAAGATTCTCTTGCAAAACATCCCGGTCATACTGGTACGATCCCCTGGAAAATAATCTCGTCATATCTTTGACGTCTAAGAGAGCCGATGAAGACCCTGTTTGAAATAATTTCAATATTTACAATATGTTAAAATTAGGCATGATTATTGAAAGATAAAAAGAAAACCCTTTAAATAAGGCAAATATTTTCTATCACACTATGGTTTTTTCTATCAGAAGGGTAGAGCAATGGATGCGGAAAAAGAAGATATCTTGATTGACGGAATAGAAGAGGAGTCTTCTGAAACCAAGGCCCGGCCCAAAGGCCTGGGGAAGAAGATGATGATCATTCTGGGGGGCTTGATACTGCTTCTTGGTGCCGGAGGATATTTTGGGTATACCTTGTTTTTTCTGGATCAAGGCAAAGCTGAAAAAGTTCAGGAACAAAAGGCCAAGGGGAAAATGGTTCTCTTTGCCCTGGATCCTTTCCTACTGAATCTTTCCGATCCGGGAAGACATTTGAAAGTAGCCGTTCAGTTGGAACTGCTTCGGGAAGAAGACGAATTAAAGGTCAAAGAAAGGGCTCCAAAATTACGGGATACCCTGATTCTGCTGTTAAGCAGCAAATCAACGGATTCGGTCTCTTCCGCGGAAGGAAAATTTCAATTAAAAGATGAGATCCTGCTCCGGGCCAATCAGGCCATGGATCAGGAAGTTTTTAAAAATGTCTACTTTACGGATTTTGTGATGCAATGAACAACCTACTTTCAAAAGATGAAGTGGAAACCCTGTTAAAGGGCATGGATGCGGGGGAAATAGAAACAGAAATGAAGAAGGGGCCGTCCGAGGTCCAAGCTTTTGACTTCTCCAGTCACGAGCGGGTCATTCGAGGCCGGATGCCGGGACTGGAAATGGCCTGCGAACGGTTCAGCCGAATTTTTCGAAATTCTCTCTCCGGGATCCTTATGAAATTTGTTGATATTAACATCGAGGGTCACGAGTTGATAAAATTCGGGGAGTTTATGAGGACCCTGCCCCATCCCTCGAGCATCAATATCTTTAAGATGGAACCGCTCAAAGGGTTGGCCCTGATGGTGATTGAAGCCCCTATGGTCTTTGCCCTGGTCGATCAAATCTTGGGGGGAAGCAGTAAGCCCTGGGTACAAAGCGATGGGCGGTATTTTACTCCCATTGAGCAAAAAATTACCAGGAAGATTGTCGATACCGCCTTAAAAGATCTGGCCCTGGCTTGGCAGGGCATTTTTTCCATGGAACCGCAATACGTCAATTCGGAAATGAATCCGCAGTTCGTCACGATTGACGTCACCCATTCGGAATCGGTGATCCGGATCGAAGTCAAAATTGAGATTGAAGATTTTTCCGGTAAAATCTTTTTTTGCATTCCTTACTCGCTGATTGAACCCATCAAAGACAAGTTATTCTCCGGAATCCGCAGTCAAACCCAGGGCGTTGATCAACGGTGGATCTCCAGGTTAAAGGACATTTTGAAGGAATCATTTGTCGATCTTGAGGTGGACCTGGGATATGCGGAATTGTCCCTCCGGGAACTGGGTCAAATCGAAAAAGGCAATGTGATCACCCTGGAGACCTCGGTATCCGATGAATTGATCATTCGAGTGGAAGGGGTCCCCAAAATGAAAGGGATCGCCGGGTCCTACCGGGGGAATCAGGGCGTTAAGATAACAAAATTCTTAGAAAATAATTAAGGAGAAGGCATGGAACCAAAAGCGGAAGCCCTGGAACAGGAAATCAGTTTTGAGGAACTTCAGGAAAATAAGTCCTCCGCTCCTCCCCGTGACTTGGAGTTTCTCCTGGACATTCCCTTGTTGGTTTCTGTGGAACTGGGTCGGACTAAAATGATGATCAACGATTTGCTGCAGTTAGGGCAAGGTTCGGTGGTCGAACTGGAAAAACTGGCCGGTGAACCGATGGAGATATTTGTGAACGGCCGGTTGATCGCCCGGGGTGAGGTGGTCGTGGTCAATGAAAAGTTCGGGGTCCGGCTTACCGATATTGTCAGTCCCGCGGAAAGGGTCCGGCAGCTAAAATGATTGAGAGCTCTTTAACCTTGGCTACGGCTATCATCGGATTGGTTCTATCGATGGTGGTCCTCGGTCTTTTGTTCCGGCGGAAACAGAAGCAATCGCATATTTTTCGGATGGTGGCCTATCAATCCCTGGGTTCCAAAAAGGGGGTGGCCGCCCTTCAGGTGGGCCATGAGATTCTTTTGATCGGCATCATGCCCAACGGGTTTCGGGTTTTAAAAACAATGGAAGCCAAAGAGGTGAACGAAACCCAGGAGACCTCCTATTCCGACCGGATGGAAAAACTCAAGAAACTTAAAGAGGAAATCGATGAATAATTCCCTGGATATCAGCAAGGGTCTTGATTTAAATAACCCGGTCTTGTCCATTTTTGTGATCATCAGTCTTTTGTCCCTCCTTCCGGCTGTTTTGGTCATGCTGACCTCCTTCACCCGGATCGTCGTGGTTTTGGCTTTATTACGGCAAGGATTGGGAAGCCCCCAAATCCCGCCCAATCCGGTCCTGATCGGGCTTTCGTTATTTCTAACCTTATTCATTATGTCTCCGACCCTCAATACCATCAACGCCGAAGCTATCCAACCTTTGTCGGAAAAAAAAATCACTTTGACCGAAGCCTTCCACCGGGCCGAGCCTTCCATTAAGAAATTCATGCTCAAGCAGACCCGGCAAAAGGATATCGCCCTTTTTGTCAAGCTGGCCAAGGAAAAGGTCCCCACGGAACCGGGTGATATTCCCCTGAAGATAATGATCCCGGCCTTTGCCATCAGTGAATTGAAGACTTCTTTTGAAATCGGATTTTTACTTTTTCTTCCCTTCCTGGTCATTGATATGGTGGTGGCCAGCATCCTATTATCCATGGGGATGATGATGCTTCCCCCGGTTATGATCTCTCTCCCCTTCAAGTTACTGTTGTTTGTTTTGGTGGACGGTTGGAATTTATTGATCGGTTCCCTAGTGAGGACTTTCTAATGGGTGTTGAAAACTTAAAGGAAATATTTTTGAATTTTTTTATGGCGATTCTCATCACCGCCGGACCGGTCCTGCTGGTCAGTTTATTGGTGGGTCTGATTATCAGTTTTCTGCAGGCCGTGACCCAGATCCAGGAATTCACTTTGACCTTTGTCCCCAAAATCATTGCCGTATTTGTTTGTTTTTATTTGATGCTCCCCTGGATGGCCAGAACCCTTACTCAGTATACCCGGGAGGTGATTGAAAATATCCCTCTCTATATTAAATGAAGGCTTTAGAGATAAATCCTCAGATCTCTGGTGTAAGAATCTAAAGTCCAACGGATCACCCTTTGAGGAAACCGTTGTCGGGAACCATGAACTTGGAAATCACCGCTGTTTTAGCCAAATATTTTTCAAGTTTTCTTATCCTTCTGATCCGTCTCGAAGTCATCTTGTTTCTGCTGCCTTTCTGGAGCGGAAAGCAGTTCCCCCGGACCTTTAAGATCGGGTTCATCCTGGCTGTGGCCTATGTGCTGGCTCCGGTGATTCCCATGGAGATACAGACCCGGGAGATCCCGGGGGTCATCATTCAGGAACTCCTTTTGGGAGCTACCCTTGGCTTGGCCGTAAGGTTCGTTTTTATGGCCGTAGAATTTGCCGGCACCTTGATCAGCGATGCCATGGGCATTTCCATCGCCGCCGTCTTCAATCCGGAAATGGGTCGGTCCACCGAAATATCAACGATATTGGGGCTGATGGCCATGCTTCTTTTTTTAGCCCTGGATCTTCATCACGATCTGGTGGCCATGATTGTAAAAAGTTACGAGGTGTTGCCGGTGGGACACCTGCGAATCGATCATTTGTTGATGAAAGGAATTTCGATCGGCGGGCAGGTTTTTGTTTTGGCTATTAAGATCGCGGCCCCGATCCTGGTCGGAATGATCATCGTCAATGTTCTCATGGGGTTTATTTACAAGGCCGCCCCTCAAGTCAACATTTTTTTTGTCAGTATACCGGTTTATGTACTCATCGGGGTACTGATTTTATTTTTGTCAACTCCCGTATTGGTTAATTTTCTCGGAGCCCAGTTTTCCAGTCTGAAAGAAGAAATCAACCGGATTCTAATCCTGGCGAAAGGGTGATCCATTTCCTATGGCCGAGAATCAGGATAAAACCGAAAAAGCAACCCCGCGAAGACGGCAAAAGGCCCGGGAAAAAGGGGAGGTTTCCAGGAGCCGCGACCTGGTTTCCATTGCTAATATCGGAGGTATTCTCCTGGTCTTCTATTTCGGGATAAAACCTTTTTGGGAAAGAATAAGTCGTACCACGGCCTCTCTGTTGAGTCTGCAGTATGGCCTGGACCCTTTGGCCGTTTTTCGAATGGTCACGGTGGAAACGATCATGGTTCTCCTGCCTTTTTTCTTGGTGATCCTGGCCGCTTCCATCGGGTTTAATGTCATTCAGGGAGGTCTGGTCTTCAAACCGGTACAGTTTGAAATAAAAAAAGTAAATCCCTGGGCTGGGTTTAAGAACATCTATTCCGTCCATGGGATGACGGAAGCTATTAAAAGCCTGATTAAGTTTATCGTTGGGGTCTTTCTAATTTATCACTTCATCAAGAAGACCCTGGAGATGTTTCCCTCTTTAATGACCCTGGGATTGTTGGAATTGGTCAAAATCGCCGGCGGGTTGATCCTGAGGGCCTTTGTTTATGGGTTCTTTTTTTACCTTTCCCTGGCCATTCTGGATTATTTCATGCAGAAAAAGAAATTCGAACGTTCTTTGAGGATGAGCAAGCAGGAGGTCAGGGAGGAAAACAAAGAAATCGAGGGTAATCCCTTGATTAAATCCCGCATTCGGAGTCTCCAACGGGAAATGGCCAGACGGCGCATGATGGCTGAAGTTCCCAAGGCCACCGTGATTATTACCAACCCCCAACATCTGGCCGTAGCGCTCCGTTATCAGGAAAAGGAACTGGCGGCTCCCAAAGTCATCGCCAAGGGGGCGGGATTGGTGGCCCAAAAAATAAAGGAAGTGGCCCGCCATCAGGGGATTCCCATCGTCGAAGATAAACCTCTGGCTCGCTTGCTATTCACCTTGGAATTGAATGCCTTTATTCCACCGGACTTGTATAAGGCCGTGGCCAAGATCATCGCTCATCTTTATACCATGAGAAATAGAAGGGCTCTATGAGTGTTTTTAACCGGATGAAAAACAAAGAAGGGATGATAGTGGCCCTGGGTCTGGTAGGCATTTTAGGGCTGATGCTTCTGCCGCTCCCGCCGGTCTTGCTTGATCTGTTGCTTTCCCTCTCTATCGCCCTGTCGGTGGTTATTGTCATCACTTCGGTCTTTGTTAATAAACCCCTTGATTTTTCGATTTTTCCTTCTCTTTTACTGATGACCACCTTATATCGGCTGGCCTTGAATATCGCAACCACCAAACTTATCCTCTTGCGGGGCGGTGAGGGGACGGAGGCCGCCGGGCATGTCATTAAATCATTCGGTGATTTTATTGTCAGCGGAAATTATCTGGTGGGATTAATCCTGTTCATCATCATCGTCGTGGTCAATTTTGTGGTTATTACCAAAGGAGCCGGAAGAATTGCGGAAGTGGCCGCCCGCTTTACTCTGGATGCCATGCCCGGCAAGCAGATGGCCATCGATGCCGACTTGAATTCGGGGCTGCTGGATGAAACCGAGGCCCGCCGACGGAGGTCCATTATCGCCCAGGAAGCCGATTTTTACGGGGCCATGGACGGCGCCAGTAAGTTCGTGCGTGGAGACGCCATCGCCGGACTGGTAATCACGGGGATCAATATTTTAGGGGGTTTTATTATCGGGGTGTTGCAACAGGGCCTTCCCCTGGACGAGGCCGCCAAGACTTATACCTTACTGACGGTGGGCGACGGTCTGGTTTCCCAAATCCCCGCCCTTCTTATCTCTTTTGCCGCCGGTATCGTCGTCAGTCGTGCCGGAACGGAAACCGATCTGGGAAAAGATATCACCCAACAATTATTGATCAATCCGAAAGCCCTGGCCACCACTTCGGGCATATTATTAATTTTCGGTTTAATCCCCGGCCTTCCCCATCTCCCCTTCCTGGTCATTTCGGCCCTCAGCGGTGGCCTGGCCTATCTTTTAAACAAACGGAATCAACGGGAGGTCGAGGAGGAAAAGGTGGAAGTTGCCAGAGAAGAACCCCATCTGGAATCCTTCCTGGAAATGGATCCTTTGACACTCGAAATCGGATACGGACTGATTCCCCTGGTGGAAGGCCAAGGGGAACTCTTGAATAAAATAAAGGGCATGAGAAGGCAACTGGCTATCGATCAAGGATTTGTAGTCCCCCCCATTCACATCAAGGACAACCTTCAACTTCGTCCTCATGAGTACTTTTTTCTTATCAAAGGGATTGAACTGGCCAGAGGGGAAATCATGAGCGACCATTGGCTGGCGGTCGGCAGCGGGGATGTAGAAAAGATCAACGGGATACCAACCAAAGAGCCCGCTTTTGGATTGCCGGCTTTATGGATAGAGGCCCAAGAGATTGAAAGGGCTCAAATGGCCGGCTATATGGTGGTTGACCTGGCCACCGTCATTGCCACCCATATCACCGAACTTCTCAAAAAGCACGGCTGGGAACTGTTGAGCCGAACCGAAGTTCAAAATATGTTGGATCGGGTCGCCAAAAACTTTCCCAAGATCGTCGATGAATTGATACCCACCCATATGACCTTGGGCGGCGTGCAAAGGGTATTGCAAAATTTACTCCGGGAGCAGGTTTCCATTAAGGACCTGGTCGGTATTTTGGAAACCTTGCTGGACTTTTCCCCTTCGGTGAAAGATTTGGATCTGTTGACCGAACATGTCCGGCAGAGTCTCTCCCGTTATCTGACCAGACAATATGAAGGTCAGGACGGCAGTATTCCCATATTAGTTCTGGATCCCAGGTTTGAAAAACCCATTTATGAAAGTATCGAAAGCGGGGGCAGCATCAGTCCCGACCTGATCAGCAAGCTGTTAAGGGCGATGGAGAAGATTCTGGGTAAGGAGGCGAAATCGGATACCCAGCCCGTTTTGGTCTGCTCGGCCAACCTGCGAAGGTTTTTACGAAGATTCGCAGACAAGTTTTTGCCTTCGATCGCCGTATTATCCAATGCCGAGATTGCCTCAACAGCCAAATTATATACCTTAGGGATGGTCCGCTATGAAGATTAAAAAGTTCGAAGCTGGAAGCTTCCGGGAAGCCCTGGCCTGGGTTAAAAAGGAATTAGGCCAGGAGGCGGTCATTTTATCTTCCGAGGAAATCGGGGGGTTGAACCCCAAGGTGGAAGTGGTGGCGGCCATTGATCCGGATTTGGCGCAGGAAAAAACCATCAAGTCCTTTTCCCCGGAAAGTGAATCAGAACCCGAATGGGGGGAAAAGTTTCCCCGACCCGACAAAGTGTCCTTGTCTTCCTCGCCCCCGGTAACCCGCGCCAAGGCCTTTCCCGCTTATCATGAACAGGTGCTGCTGGAACTCCAAAACCTAAGGGAAAGTCTGGAGGCCCTGAGGAACAAGGGATACGAGGTCTCATTGCCTGAGAGCAAAAAAAATATATACCAATATCTAAGGAACCGGTTTATTCGGGAAGATCTGGCCCTGAACTTGACTGAAAAAGCCAACTGTTTAACGGACCTTTCCGGAATAATCCGGAATGATCTCCAAGCCGGATGGGATTGGTCGGATAAAAAAGTGGTTATTTTAATCGGTTCCACCGGGGTGGGAAAGACGACTACGGCGGCCAAATTATGCGGCCAGTCCATTAAACTGAAAAAGAAAGTCGGCTTGATCAGCCTGGATACTTTCCGAATCGGAGCTATTGAGCAGATCCGGATTTATTCCAGAATCCTGGGGGTTCCTCTGTCTATTGCCTCCTCCCCGGAGGAGGTTCGGGAGGGGATCAACAAATTGAAGGATCGGGATATCATCATTATCGATACGACCGGCAGGAATCCCAAGGATCCATCCTACGGCAATGAGCTGAAGGCGGTCTACGCCCTGGGGATCCCCATGGAAACTCATCTTCTGATCAGCGGAAGCAGCAGTGAACATTTTATGGCCGAATCTCTCTCCCATTATCAGAGTCTACCAGTCAACCGGATCGCTTTCACCAAGATGGATGAGGCCGGCGGTTTTGGTCCGGTTTATAATTTTTCGATGCAGGCCAGAAAACCCGTTGCTTATTTGACCACCGGCCAAAAGGTGCCTGCGGATATCGAATTTTGTTCCAACGCGCAATTGGCGGATTTGATATTGAACCCTAAGGATGTGGGTCGAATTGCGGAAATCAATCCAATCCATTAAAACCATAAGGATGCCTATGAAAAATATTCGTACCATCGCCATTACCAGCGGAAAAGGCGGGGTGGGAAAAACCAACCTGGCTGCCAATTTGGCCGTCGCCTTACAGCAATTAGGTGAAAAGGTATTGATATTTGATGCCGACCTGGGGTTAAGCAATGTGGATGTCCTTCTGGGGCTGGTGACGCCCTTTAACATTCAACATGTTCTCAACGGCAAAAAAAACCTCCGTGAGGTGATTGTGGAAGGACCTCAAGGGATCAAAATTTTACCGGCCAGTTCCGGGATCCAGGAAATCACCCAGCTGGATGAGTTTCAGCGTCTCAAATTATTGGAGGAATTCGAAACCTTTCAGGGAGAGATCGATACCCTGATCATCGACACCGGGGCGGGCATTTCCCACAATGTCGCTTTTTTTTGCATTTCCGCTCAAACCATCATTGTGGTCATTTCACCTGAACCCACTGCGCTGACCGATGGCTACGCTTTGATCAAAGTCCTTTTTACCCAATACCAGGAAAAAGATTTTAAAATCCTGGTCAATTCCGTTCAGGATGCCTCAGAAGGTTTAAAGGTTTTTAAGCGGCTGGCCGTGGCGACGGAAAAATATTTACAGGTCTCTTTGGATTATCTGGGTTTCATTTCCAAGGATGATTCCATCCCCAAGGCGGTTAGGGCCCAAAAGTCGTTTCTGGATATCTATCCGGAATCGGTGGCCTCTAAAAACATCCTGTCCCTGGCCGCTAAACTGAAGGAAGACGCCATCAGTCCCCTTAAAGGAAGTCTGCAGTTGTTTCTTGGAAATATGATCGGGGAAGCAAACGATGTACGGCTATAATATCAAAATGTCTCCTCAGGACAAAGAAAATATCATTAAAGAATTTTTACCGGTCGTTCGCTATACGGCCTATCGGTTATCCTGGAGATTACCCCCCCAGATCTCGGTGGAGGATCTTATCAGTGTCGGATTGAATGGTCTGTTTGAAGCCATGCAACGATTTGAGCAAGGTAAGTGTAAATTGAAGACCTATGCCCAGTATCGGATTAAGGGGGCCATGCTGGACGAGTTGCGTTCGCTGGATTGGATCCCCCGTTCCCGAAAGAAAAAGATCAACACCCTGAAAGAAGTCCACAGCAAACTGGAGAAAGAACTAAAAAGGGAGCCTGAGGATGAGGAAGTGGCGGAGGCCCTGCAAATCTCCCTGGATGAATATTATCACCTTCGGAATGAATCCAACGGGAGCGTTAATTTGAAATTTGAGGATTTTGACACCTTGTCCGAAGGACACCCGGTCAATTTGATGGAGAATATCGAGGATCCCAGTGAAAGAAATCCATTGAATATCCTTATGGAGCTGGATCAGAAAAAAGTGATCGCTCGATTGATCGACGAATTGCCGGAAAAAAATAAAATGGTTCTTTCATTATATTATTGGGAAGAATTAACCATGAAAGAAGTCGGGGCGGTCATGGGGTTGACCGAATCACGGGTCTGTCAGTTGCATAACCAGGCCCTGGTACGATTAAAAGCCAAAATCAATAAAGAATCAAATCCGGTTCCGAACCCGGGCTGAATCTCCCGGGTTTGAGCCCCCTTTAAGAAGGGAGGCGTTTATCAGGTGGGACCAGAAGATGAAAATAGCGGCCCTCCCTGATTTCCCGCCTCCCACGATCCAGGATGGACGGGGTGCAGACGATGGACATTAATGCGATAAAAAAAATCGATGTGACTTTAAAAGTAAAAAACATAAAACCGGACCAGTCTTTTTCCGAAAAAAGAAAGAAACCAAAATCAGAGGAAAAGGAAGAAGAAAAAAAGAAGAACCAAATCGACCTGAGGGTATGAATATGAATTCTTTGAAAAGCATCCTGGGAAAATGTATGGAAAATCCATGGAAGATCCAGAGGAATTTTAACCTGGAAGTGATGGAAATTAACGATATCGCCGAAAAGCTATTTGTACGTATTGATCAAAAAATCAAATCCCTCAAAACCGTCGAGGCCGGGGCCGATGAAAAAATCTCCATCCTGGACGGTTTGATAAGCCAATTCAATAAAATAAATCATAACGCCGAACCGTTGGCTGCGGCGGAGGAGGGACATCAGAAAGAAGTTCAATCCCTGTTCGGAAAGGGGTTTACTGCGGAACAGATCGCTCGAATTCTGGACTTGCCCTCCGGGGAAGTCGAGTTGATTTTAAACCTGGCCCATGAATAAGCAGAAAAAATTTCCAAGCCGGGAAAATTTTTCCGTCTTTCGATCCGTCTTTTTTAACCCGGCTTTGACTGAAATGACTGAGCCGACCCTTGGCCGGCCTTTGGCCATGAAGAAGGAGAAGGCTCCCCCGGGTATGGGACACAGGTCTGGTATTAAAGTTGCATTAAAAATAAATAAAGGACCAAGATGAGTAAAGCGATTTTCATAGCCCTATCCGGAGCGGTTTTAAAAGAGAAGCAGATGGAGATTATTTCTCAAAACCTGGCCAACAGCAACTCCTCAGCTTATAAGAAGATGAGAGTCGCTTTCAAAGATTACTTAACCAGCCAGGAAAGCGAACAGGAAGGGAAAATCATGAGCGAATTGGCCTCCGTGACTACTGATTTTTCCACCGGAAGCTTCCATCAGACCGGAAATCCCCTGGATATCGCTCTGGAAGGCAACGGTTTTTTTGCCCTGGAGGGCAACCGTTTTACCCGCCGAGGGGATTTTAAAAGGAATTCCGAAGGGTTTTTGACTACTCAATCGGGTATTCCGGTCCTCGGTTTAAGAGGAGTTCCGATTGATATTCCCCAGGGAAAGCTGGAGATTGGGCCGGGAGGGGAAGTGATTGTCAATCAATCCCCTGTCGATACCCTTAAGGTTGTGGATTTCACTAATAAGGATTCGCTGACCCGCCTGGGGGAAGACCTTTTCCAGACCAATGACCCTGGATCTTCAGCCAAGGCGGTGTTCAAACAAGGGCATCTGGAGGGCTCCAATGTTGAGGTCGTCAAAGAAATGACTCAGATCATCATGACCCTGCGGGAATTTCAGGCCTTTCAGAAGATTATCCAGGGGCTGGATGATGCCCAAACGAAAATGATAGAGGTAGCCAGAATTTAGAGCGAAAGGGAAAAATACCATGATTCGATCCTTATTTATAGCAGCCACCGGAATGGAAGCTCAGCGGCTGAATATTGATGTGATCGCCAATAACCTGGCCAATGTGAATACCGCTGGTTATAAAAGGAGCCGGGCTGATTTTCAGGAATTGATTTATCAGGATGTAAAAGCCCCGGGGACTCCATCAGCCGAAGGGGCCTTGATACCTTCGGGGATCGAATTGGGGTTGGGGGTCAAGCCGGTGGCGGTACAAAAAATCTTTTTACAGGGGGATTTTGTTCAAACCGGAAACAACCTCGACCTGGTGATAGAAGGAGACGGATTTTTCCAAATTACCAAACCCGATGGTGAAGTGGCTTATACCCGGTCAGGCGCCTTTAAAATGGACAGCGAAGGCCGGATTGTGACCTCGGACGGGTATTCCTTAGAGCCTTCCATCACCATCCCGGCCAATACCAAAAGCATCACCATCGGGTCCGATGGAAAGGTAACGGTCATTCAAGCCGGCAACAGCAGTCCGGTGGAGGTCGGTCAGATTGAGCTGGCCCGGTTTGTCAATCCAGGGGGCCTGACCGCCCTGGGGAAAAGCCTTTTTGCGCCTACCGCATCTTCCGGAGAAGCCACCACCGGCAATCCCGGGTCTGAAGGATTGGGAACGCTAAACCAGGGGTTTATTGAGATGAGCAATGTCAATATTGTTGAAGAAATGGTCAATATGATTGTCAGTCAGAGGGCTTATGAAATCAATTCCAAAGCGGTTCAGGCTTCGGATGAAATGCTTCAGATAGCCAACAACCTAAAGAGGTAGGGGCTTATGATCCATTGGATATCAAACCGTCATGCCCCGCAGGGGCGTGGCAGCACAAGACGGTTGGCCTATCGGCTCCCCAAAGGGAGCCTTTTCGAAAGCTCGGCGAAGCCGAGCGGCCCAACCTCAAAAGGAGACATTCAGAGAATGTCGGGACTTGAAAATAAAGCTCGTTGGGCGAATGACTCTATTTTCAAACTAAAACAAGTTCTTTTCCGGTCTTGTATTTCCAGTCTGATCGTCTGTCTCCTGGTTTTCGGTTCGGCCTCCATGGCCCGGCCCTCATCCTGGGACCCGGGAACCGTGATAAAAAAATACCTAAGGGATCATTACCCCTGGGCGGAAATCGAAATCCTGGATATCTCCGGAGAAGTGTCCTCACCAGCCCTACCGGAAAAGATCCATTTAATTCAAGGTCCCTTGGGGAGGGCGCTGTTTTCCCTGGTTTTCAAGTCCGGAGAAAAGGCACTGATTCAGGCGCATATTCGAGCCCTGGACTGGGTGGTTACCTCCCGAAGGCCTATGAAAAAATTACAGCCCATTCATAAAGAGGACGTCTATCTGGCTTTGATGGATGTTCGGAGAATGCCCAAAGACGCCCTGACCCGGTTAGAATCGGCCTGGGGGAAAACCATGACCAAATCCCTGGGGGCCAATATGCCGATCGTCCAGAGTCATATGGGCGACATTCCCTTAATTAAAAAAGGACAGAGGATTACTTTGGTCGCCTCGGCTCCCGGGCTCAAAATTACAACTCCCGGGGAAGCCCGGCAGGACGGTTATTCCGGGCAGTCTCTAAAGGTCATCAATCTATCCTCCAAACGGGATGTCCGGGGAATCCCTTTGGATGAAAACCATGTTAGTGTGGAATTTTAGCCTTCTTCGGGTCCAGGGAGGAAAGCCCGGTATGACCAAAAAAAGTTGTCTGCCGTTTTTATTGGGAGGGATGGGCATTGGTTTGATGCTGGTTTCTTGTGCCGCTCCGACCAAATTTTCCAAGGAGATGCCCCCTCATTATGTAAGAGATCGAGAAAATAAAATGGAACCCCGGACCAAGGGTTCTTTGTGGCGTGATTCGGCCGGACTATTTGAAGACAGGAAGGCCAGGGGACTGAATGACCTGGTAACGATCAAGATCATTGAAACCTCAGCCGCTTCTAAAAAAGCGGATACGGCCACCAGCCGGGAATCCAGTATCGATTTTGGAATTGACAGTTTGTTGGGTATTCCTTTGAAATACGAATGGTCTGGCATCTTTACTCCAGGTAGTTCCGGCTCCCTAATCCCACAGGTCAAAGGCACGGCCCAAAATGAATTTACCGGATCAGGCAATACAACCCGGGAGGGCAGCCTGGTGGCTACCATCACCGCCCGGGTGGTGGATGTTCTTCCCAACGGCAATTTTATTATTGAGTCGAGGAAGGATATCACCGTTAACCGGGAGAAACAGATTCTATTATTAAGAGGGGTCATCCGTCCTGACGATATCGCCTCTGACAATACCATTCTAAGCAATTATATAGCTAATGCCGAAATGATCTACACCGGTGACGGAGTAATTAATGAGAAGCAGGGCCAGGGGTGGATGGTCAGGTTTTGGGATTGGGTATGGCCTTTTTAGTATGAAAACAGATCTCGAGCCTACCAGCCAATTTTCATGATTTATAGTGTCAGGCCCCTGCCGGGGCCTGGCGGTTTAATTAACAAACCGATGAGAACGGATATTATGAAGATCGAACGCCGTTGTTTATTTTTGTTGGCCGGGTTGTTTATTTTAGGGGGGGTCCTGGCTCCTTCCTGGATCGGGGCGGAACGCATCAAAGATATCGCCAGTCTGGAAGGGGCCAGGGAGAATCAGTTGCTCGGATATGGTTTAGTGGTCGGGTTGAACGGCACCGGGGATAAAGGGCTGGCCACCATGCAAAGTATTACTAATATGTTGGCCAGAATGGGAATGACCGTCAATGCCAAGGATATTCAAGCTAAAAACGCCGCAGCGGTGATCGTCACGGCCACTTTACCGGCCTTTCCCAAGCCCGGAATCAGGATCGATGCCGTCGTTTCAGCTATGGGAGATGCAAAAAATCTACAGGGCGGGACCCTTCTTCTAACCCCGCTTAAAGGCCCGGACCAAAAAGTCTACGGGATAGCCCAAGGCCCTATCTCCTTAGGGGGGTTCGGGGCTGCCTCCGGGGGGTCATCCGTACAAAAAAACCATCCCACGGCCGGAAGAATTCCCAATGGGGCCATTATTGAACGGGGACTGGAAGTCCCGCTAAAAAATGGGGACGACATTCATATCATACTTCATCGCCCTGATTTTACAACCGCTTTTCAAGTGTCTCAAACCATCAACCGGAAAATGGGGGGAGAATATGCCGAGGCCGTGGATCCCTCTTTGATTAAAGTGAGGATGCCCGCTGACTTTTTAGGTGGTCCGATGGGTTTTATCACCCAGGTTGAAACCCTGGAGGTTTATATAGACACCCTGGCTAAAGTCATCATCAATGAGAGAACCGGGACCGTGGTCATGGGCGATAGGATCCGCATATCCCCGGTGGCCATATCCCACGGAAACCTGACCATAGAAGTTTCCACTAATTATAAAGTCTCTCAACCGTTACCTTTTGCTCCTGACGGCGCCAAAACCGTAGTGGTCCCGCAAACGAAAATGGAGGTGAAAGAACAAAAATCTTCATTGATAGAAGTATCCGGTGTGACTCTGGGTGAAGTAGTCCGGGCCCTTAATTCCCTGGGAGTAACTCCGAGAGATCTTATTGCCATTGTCCAAGCCCTTAGAAGTGCCGGAGCCCTCAAAGTTGAATTGGAGATAATATGACCTTAGAAGCCCTTTCCACCCTATCCAGATCAAAAGACTGGAAAGAGACCTCTATCGGGAAGGTTGGAAATCCAGCGGATTCCGTTGACAAAGATTTGTCCAAAGACCGCCTCAAGGGGGCGGTCAAGGATCTGGAAGCCCTTTTTTTTTACGAGATATTGAAGGAGATGAGACAGTCGACCCAGGGAGGGTTCCTGGGAAAGGGAATGGGTAATGACCTCTATGGCAGTCTTTTTGATATGGAAATGGCCAAATTGTTTGCCGGTCGGGGGCTCGGTCTCGGACAAATAATTTTGAAGCAAATTGAAAGGCGGGGAGAAAATGGGCCGGAAAATCCATCTTCAACTCCGAAAGAGCTCAAAGGGCCCCCCTCTGGTTAAGTTTCAGCAAAGTGACCTGGGATGATATATGGTGTTTTATTAAACTTACACCCTAAAATATGGTGGAATCATGACCTTGGTAGCAGTTTTAATTAAAGATTTTTTCCGAAGGTGTCGATACAGAAGCAGGATTGAACATTTTATTATAGGAGGACGGTCATGAAAGTTGAAGGGCGGAGACCACCCGAGACCCTGGAGGTTCAGTTGCGGGCTCAGAAACCGGGCAAACGGGAAACAATACCAGGGGTCAGTGAAAATACCCAATCAATCAATAAATCAGATCAGGTCCATATCTCAGAAAAAGCCAAGAAGATTGAAGAGTTAAGGCAGGTCATCCATCAACTGCCGGAGATACGGGCGGACAAGGTTGAAGCCTTAAAAAAGGCGATCCAGGAAGGCCGTTATCAAGTGGATTCCTTGAAGGTCGCCGGGAAAATTTTGGAAGAAATTTAAATGGCACTGCTTGAGGCAATTAAAAAGATCCTTGTTGAGCAGGTTCAGGGATGCCGTCTGTTATTGGAGCTTTTACAAAGGGAGAAAATCTGCCTGGTCAACCTCCAAATGGATGAGATCGAAGCCCTGACCAAGGAAAAAGACATCCTGGTTCTCAAGCTCAGGCTTCTGGAAGAAGAGAGAGGGCGTCTCTTAGACCGATTTGCCCTGGAAAATTTTTCGGACCTTCCTGACCAAGGACCTGCTATTCAGAAAATTGGTCTTTTAAAACTGAGCGAACTTACCGGGGACATAATTTTCCAAGAAATTCGCTCCAAACTGGTTTCCTTATCCCAAGGTATCAAGGAGTTGAATGACTTAAATAGAGTTATGATCGACCGGACTTTGGGTTTCTTAAAAAAGAATAATCAATTTCTGGGGTTAGTATATCCAGGAACAGCCAAGGGTGAAAAAGGCAGACTCCTTTCAAGGGAAATGTAAATGAGCATAACGGGCATTATCAATATCGGAAGAACGCTCTTAACGGCCAGTCAGGCTCAACTAGGTGTTACCAGTCATAATATTGCCAATGC
Source organism: Deltaproteobacteria bacterium (assembly GCA_016208255.1). Lineage (GTDB taxonomy): Bacteria > Desulfobacterota > RBG-13-43-22 > RBG-13-43-22 > RBG-13-43-22 > RBG-13-43-22. Next base: position 28,256 of record JACQYK010000083.1, read on the forward strand.
CAATTCTCCCGGCTATAGCCGCCAGGAAGTGATATTGGAGGTTTCCACCCCCTTGAACATGGCCCAAGGATTCGTGGGCCGAGGGGTAACGGTCGCCGGGATCAAAAGGCATTACGATAGCCTTCTCGCCAACCAGATTGTCGGTTACCAACAGGATTATGGGAAATCGTCTACCCTGAGCCAAACCCTGACCGGGATCGAGCAGCTTTTCAATGAAGCCCAGAATCTGGGATTGTCCAAACCATTAACGGAATATTTTAATGCCTGGCAGGGGGTGGCTTCCAATCCGGAAGGTTTGACGGAAAGGAACCTTCTTCTTCAAAAATCGGAGGCCCTGGTCCTTTCCGCTCAAAGAATTGAACAGGGGATCACGGACATCCTGAAGCATACTGAGGAAGGGATTGCCGATATAACCGGCCAGATCAATTCTCTGGCTTCAAAGATCGCCCGGTTAAACGACCAGATAATCCAGTTCGAGGCCGGATCGACCGGCAATGGGGCCAACGACCTGAAGGATCAGCGGGATGTCCTCTTTAAAGAGCTGGGTAACCTGGTCGAGTTGTCTTCCTGGGAGGATAAAACCGACGGCTCCCTTACGGTGACTGTCGGTATGAGAACCCTGATCAGCGGCAGTAAGGCCAATACCCTTTCAGCGGTCTATAATCTGGAAGGGAATTATTCCCTCCAATTGGATGGACAGGATATTACCTCCAGGATCACCAAGGGTGAGATGGGGGGGCTGTTGTCCGCCCGCCAGGAAATTACCGGCACCGCCCTATATGACCTTAGAAAATTGATGGCCACCCTGACCTATGCGGTTAATTTCCATCACGCCCAGGGCTTTGGTCTGGATGGGTCCACCGGCAGCCATTTTTTTAATCCCAACGAATTGACGGTCAGGAATTATGCCGCCGAGGCCGTCCTGACGGCCTCCATTCCTGCCGCCACCGACCCTTCCAATTTGAACCTGGAGGAATATACGGTCAGTTTTAATGGGTTAAGCTATGAAATTTATAATTCAAATACCGGAATATTAAAAACCTCCGGGGTTTATGACCCGGACGGGACAACGATCAATGTGGGAGGGATTCAGCTGGAAATCAGCGGAGCGGTTACTGAGCAGGACAGTTTCAAAGTAAGTCCTTTATCGACCGCTGTTTCCCATTTGGGCACGGCGGTCACTTCAGCGCCAACCATTGCCGCCTCCGGAACTTTGGCCGGTCTTCCAGGAGACAATACCAAGGCCTTGACACTGGCAGGTTTGCTGGATAGCCAGCTCACCTCAAATTCAGGTAGTTTAGCAGATTTTTATCGAGGTCTGATCTCCCGGATCGCAACCGACAGCCGGGCCGCCTCGGATGAGCTGGAGTTTACGGATAATTTTTTGAACGAGCTGAACACCCGTCGAGATTCCATTTCCGGTGTCAATCTGGATGATGAAGCGGCCAATTTACTCCGATTCCAGCGCGCCTATCAGGCCGGAGCTCAATTGATAAAAACAGCTGACGAAATATATCAAACTATATTGAATATACTGAATAATTAAGGCAAGGATCGAATTCCAATGCGGATAGCCTCTGTCATGCTTTACAATCAATTGGCCCGGTCACTGAATGATAATCTCACCGATTTGATTGAAAAGAATAATCGTTTGGCCAGTGGTAAAAAGATAAGCAAACCGTCCGAAAACGTGCTGGGAACCATTAAGGCCATGGATTATAAGCTTTCCATCGACCGCAATGACCAGTATCAAACCAACCTGAGTCAGGCCAACACTTTCTTGGATTACAATGACAAAATTCTGGGCCAGGTTTCGAATACCTTGGGGAGCTTGAAAGAACTAATTTATTCCGGGGGACTTTCTTCTGGAACGGCGGAAGATCGGGCCACCTATGCCAGACAAGCCGAGAGTTTAAGAGATTATCTTCTGGACCTCTCCAACAGTAAATTTAATAATCGTTATATTTTTTCCGGATTTCAATCCGATCAAAAGGCCTATGAATATGATTCCGTCAATCATGTCTATGCCTATCAGGGGGACAGCGGCCAACTTAAACTGCCCATTGATAATACCATGGTCCAGACGATTAATTTCGTCGGCAGCAGTCCCGATTCATCCATTTCTACCACCTTCAGTTATTCGGTACCGGTCCCGGAAACGATCACTTTGTCAGACGGAAGTGTAGTCACCTATTCGGCGGCCCTGGTTCAGCCCGCGAACGCCACGACCATCCAGGTCGAGATTACCCACCCCGATCATCCCGGCGATCCGGATTATGAAGACAGCTTTACTTTTTCCAATGTCATGGATGTGGCCAATCTCATGAGCCAGGCCTGGCAATATCAGGATGTGGACGGCAGCGTCTTGAGCGAGTCCAAATCCATGAACCGACTCCAAGCCCTTTCCCACCCTCTGGATAAGGCCGGGAAACAGCTCTTATCAGTTCAGGCCGAATCGGGTATCAGGCAAGTTCATCTTAAGGATCAAGAGTCCCGACTCAAATCCGGCACCCTGAGTCTCCAAAATGCACTGACCCAAACCGAAGATGCGGATATGAACGAGACGGCCATCGAGATCACGAAAATCACGACTACCCTGGAAGCGCTGCGCATGTCCGCGTCCAATATTCTGGCACAATCCTTGTTTGATTTTTTGTTCTAAGGGATCTGGGTGGCCGTTAAAGATATCTCTAAAGACCGAGCAAGGTATAGCGAAAATTACCGGCGACTGGTTACCGTGGGGAAATCAAGGCCCTTTTATCTTCAACTGGCAACCTGCCCCGGGTAGCAGGCCTAATACCTTCCTCCGACGGCTGCGGATAAGATTCATTTCCTCCTTTAATAAATATCCCTGTCTTTCCGAAAAACTTCTAAAGTTTTACTGGTTTTGACCGATAGAAAGTATAAGGTGAAAAGCACCCAGACCAGGGAGGAACCAGATGTCAACCCCACCCGTAAGCTTTCCTGAATTTATCCGTTTTTATGTGAGAGTAGCCCGACTTAAACCTAATTCATTGGTGGATCGAACCCAGAACAAAAGTGATTTAATGGATATTTCGGCAGAGGCCAAAAAAAAGCTTGTTTTTAAACAGGCCTTCAACGAAGTTTTGGAAAAAATAAGGAAATAACCGAGGGAAAGGGCACCCCGCCTATCGGATTTTTGATGAAGAAAAATCAAATCAAAATTTTGGTGGCTGATGATGATGAAATTGTCCGAGAGGTTATCCTCTCTCTTTTGAGCAGCGAGGGGTATATGGTCCGGGCGGCGAAAGACGGATTGGAGGCTATAAAAATCCTGAAAACGGAAAACATCAATATGGTTATGACCGATCTCAGGATGCCCGGCGCCGATGGGATCGAGGTCCTTAAGGAAGCTATAAAAATAGACCCGGATCGGGCGGTGATTATCCTGACGGCCTATGGGACCCTGGATACCGCTTTGAAGGCCATCCGGGAAGGGGCCTATGATTACATGACCAAACCTTTTAAAATGGAAGAAATGATCATTCGGGTCAATAATGCCTACGAAAGGACCCTTTTGGTGATCAAGATGAAGGCGATGGTCAAATCCTTGCGTGAAATCCTGGCCAATATGATGCTCTTTAAGGAGGGCGAAAATAATCATAACCGGCTGGCCGTGGATTGGGTGGAACATATAGAGCAACTTAGGCAAATGGAAATTATTGATAAAGACGAAGCCTCGTTGATAAAGGAAAGACTGATCGGTGAATGGTAACAAGTTTTTAATCATTGACGATGATCCGCTAACCAGACAATTACTGTCTGATATCCTGTGCAGTATTGAAGGTTACAGAACCGACGAGGCCCCGAACGGAATGGTCGGAATCCAGGAGGTGAAAGCCAACGATTATGATATTGTTTTTACCGATCTGACCATGCCGGAACTAAACGGACTGGGGGTCTTGAAAGAGATCCAGAAGATCAATCCTTATCTTCCGGTAGTCGTGGTCACCGGGATGTCGACTATTGACGTAGCTATCAATGTTATGAAGGAAGGAGCCAATGATTTCATCACCAAGCCTTTCAAAATAAAAACGATCACTTCGACGGTGGAAAGAATTTTGGGCGAAAAACGCCTTCTGAACCGGTTGGGTTTAAAAGGAAATGATCGGGAATCCATAGAACGACTCAATGCTGAATTGTTTAAGAAACTGCAAAATATCAATCTCCTTCAGGCCATCCATGCCGAGCTGGACTCCTTATATGACAATAATAAAATCTATTCGGCCATTGTGACCATGGCTACCAAGCTCCTGATGGTCCGGGAGGCCTCCTTCGGAATTATTGAGGACGGTTACCTGAAAGTCAAAAAAACTATCGGGACCAAAGAGCGGGATATTGCCATCGGCGACACCTTTTTTGAATCCATTCTGAAAACCAGGAACTATTACTTGGCCAATCTGGGAGAAAAAAATCCACACACCGGTGAACCTCTCGCCTATCCTTTCCTCTCTATTCCTTTTGTGATAAAAGACGTCGTCTTCGGCTTGTTGAGCCTGGCGAACAAGGTCGATGGCTCCTCGTTTACCGATGATGATATCTCTCTGGCTTTGACCCTGGTTAACAAAACGGCCCTCCGAATCGAAAACAACGTCCTCTATGAAATCATTTATAACAATTTAGTGAACAGCCTGAAAGCCCTGGTCATAAGTATTGACGCCCGAGATCCGTACACCCGATTTCATTCCGAAAGGGTAACCGCCTATGCCCTGCAAATCGCCGAGATTTTAAACCTTTCCGAGGATGAAAAGGATGCCATCAAATTCGGCGGCTACCTGCATGATATAGGCAAAATCGGGGTTAAGGACCGTATATTATTAAAGGCCGGTCCTTTAACCCAATCAGAATTAGATCAGGTCCGCCAGCATCCGATTATCGGCGATAATATCATTCGGCCCTTAAAGTTTTTTCCCAAAGAACAGGAAATTATTCGCTACCACCATGAGCGGTACGATGGAACCGGTTATCCGGAAGGGTTGGCCGGGGAACAAATTCCTCTTCTGGCCCGGATTCTGGCCATGGCCGATTCTTATCATGCGATGACCTCCTCCCGCCCCTATCGAAAAGCCATGACCCATGACCAGGCCATAGCGGAAATTAAAAGGGGTGTCAATTCACAGTTTGACGGGAAAATCCTGGAGGCCTTCTTACAAACCCCGGTGGGGAAAGGGGAAGAGACCAAGAAAAACAAGCCGGGTATTTTGGAATCAGGTGCTGAAAATGCCAGCTGAAACTAATCGAACAAAATCCGCCCAGGGGGAACGAAGAGAATCGTTTCGAATCAACGATACCCTGCCGCTTATTATACGGAAGATCGAAGAAGATACTCCTTTTTCCGAACCCGAAAGAGGGGTTGATGATCCTCAGGCCCTATCCCCCGCGGTCCTGGAAAAGGAAAATATTTCTCCCCTCCTTTGGAAAATGCTGGTCCGGCTCGATAGAAAACTTGACCGGGTTCTGGAAAAAATCCCGGTTGATCTATTAAACACCAAGGCGCAGCCGGTCAATCTCAGTTCAACCGGAATGAAGATTAAAGTCAAAAAGAGGTTGTCCCCCGCTGAATCCGTCAGGATCAAAATGCTTTTACCTACCCTGCCGGTCCGAGAACTGGATATCCTTGGTCAGGTCGTCCGTATTGAGTCTTTACCCGGAGGTGATTTTGAAGTGGCGTTGCATTTCCTTGAGATGGATGATAAGGTCAGAGATGAGATTATCCTTTACACCATAAACCAGCAAAGGAAAACCATCGCTGCTCAGAGACAAAAAAGGGGTCACGATGAATCAGACAAAGGATAAACCCTTGGATCGGGGGGAGCACCGAACCCAGGAGGAACCTGATCCTGTTTATTCAGATCCTGCCGATTTTCGAAAAGACTTTGAACGATTAAGTGGCTTGGCCATGATTGGGAAGATTACGCCGGAGGTCATTCACGAGATCAATAATCATTTGACCGGGATATTAGGGTACGCCGAATTGCTCTCGATGAAAAAGATTGAAGATGAGAGCATAAAAAAAGGATTAAAAAATATTTCTTTTTCGGCTGAAAAATGCAAAGAACTGCTGGCCAATGTAATGTCCCTTTCCCGGGAGGAATCACCCCTAATCCGTTTTGGGGATGTCAACGAAATAATCGAGAAAACCATAGACCTGCGAAGATGCGCCTTGCGCCACCAACAGATTGAATTGGTTCTGGAGTTGGGGGAAAAAATCCCGGCCTTGGCGGCGGGGGGAGTTAATTTACAAAAGGCTTTGTTAAATTTGATATTTAAAGCCGAAGAGGCCCTTGAACAAAGAAGCGAGGGAAGGAAGATCGCCATTAAAACCCATTTCGACTTCCTGAACCATACCGTCGCCATCACTCTTTCCGCTAATGGTTTTGGGATGGTCCATGACCGTCTGGCCGGTATTTTGAAATTTTTCCCGGCTGAAGATTCCAGGGAATCGGAAAATGGGTTAATGATTAGAGAAGCAAGACAATGGATCGACGAAAATGGGGGGTCTTTAACCATTGATTCGAATAAGGGAGAGGGCCCGGTATTCATGGTTCTTTTGCCGGTCCGGGGTAAGGATTAGATCATGTTCGCAATCGTCGGCATTGTAGTTGTTTTAGGAGCCGTGATCGGCGGTTATCTCATGGAACACGGCAATCTGGGAGTCATTTTTCAGCCGGCTGAACTGGTAATCATTTTTGGGGCTGCCCTGGGTTCCTTTTTAATAGCTTCGCCTTCCAAAGTGGTTCGGTTGGTGGGTAAACATATTTCTGCTGTCTTCGGGGCTAAAAATCGTATCAAGGAAGACTATTTGGAATTATTGTCCCTGATGAATACCCTCTTCATGAAAATCAGAAAGGAGGGCTTGATATCAGTTGAAGCCGATATTGAGAACCCTGCTGACAGTTCTTTGTTTCAAGATTTCAAGAAGATCCTCTCCAATCGGAAGGCCGTTGATTTTATTTGCGATAATCTCAAAGTGATTATTTCTTCCAATTTGCCCGCCCATGAAATGGAAAATTTGATGGAGGTCGATATTGAGGCCCATCAGCACGAATCCCTGATCCCTTCTGTAAGCGTCGCCAAAGTGGCCGATTCCCTTCCCGGGTTCGGTATCGTGGCCGCTGTCTTAGGGGTGGTTTTAACCATGGGGAAGATCGACCAGCCTCCGGAGGTTCTGGGCCACAGTATCGGGGCGGCCCTGGTGGGGACATTTTTAGGGGTTTTAATGTGCTACGGTTTTGTAGGGCCCATGGCCTCCAACCTGGAGCATCAAGCCAAAGAAGACGAGGCTTTCTATTCGGTGATCAAGGTGGCCATGGTCGCCTTTGTGGGGGGGGCACCCCCCCAGCTATCCGTTGAATTCGGAAGAAGGGCTATCCCCGGCAAAGAGAGGCCTACCTTTAATGAACTGGAAGACTATATTCGAAAATGAAAGAACAAAAAATCATCATTAAAAAGGTTAAAGGTAAAGGACATAAGGGAGGTCACCACGGTGGAGAATGGAAGGTGGCCTATGCCGATTTTATAACAGCCATGATGGCTTTTTTTCTGCTTATGTGGTTAATTGCCATCCTGGCCCCGGAAAAGAAGAAAACCATGGCCCAGTATTTCAAAGATGTCAGCATTTTTGAAAATACCGGGTCCGGTTTCTTTGAAAAGAAGATCGGGATCATGGGTGACGCCGGAGCGCCGAAAACCAAGAGCCAACATGGTGATTTCGCTCAACTCGGCCGGGAAGAATTCCTGAATCAATTAAAAAAGGATATTGAAACCAATCTAAGAGAAGTTAAAGATCAGGTTTTACTGGAGGTCTATGAGGGTGGGGTTCGGATTCAGATAGTTGATAAAGAAGGCCATCCCATGTTTGCCCTGGGGAGTCCGGAACTTACGCCTGAGGCCAAGAATATTATTAAGGTCATCACCAAGAGTATTATCAGCCAGGGCAATAATGTGGCCATTGAAGGACATACCGATGCTTTGAATTATTCGACCACTCGCTATACCAACTGGGAGTTGTCGACTCAAAGGGCCTCAGCCGCCAGAAAGGAACTGGAAACGGAAGGGCTCAATCCCGATCGACTGATCCGGGTGGCGGGATATGCCTCCAAGGAACCGCTAATTAAAGATAATCCCAATGATCCGCGTAATCGAAGGATTTCCATCATCCTCCTGTATAATTCTTCCAAAGGGTCCCCCAACCCCCTTCCTGGAATGGGGTTGCCTTCGGAAATTATCGGCAGCCATCAAAAACCCCCTTCATCGAACCTTGCAAAAACGTCCCCTGACTGGCGAAGACATTCCCCGCTTTAGTTCGAAAATAGAATTCTGGAATCCTGAAGGAAGCCGCCTGTTTAAGTCGGGCCGCTCGGGCCGCTCGACGCGGCTCCCGAATGGGAGCCTTTCTCTGAGGTCGGCGAAGCCGACCGTATTGTCGAGCTTTTGAAGAGGCTTCCATTTGGAAGCCGAATCGCCGAGCTTATGAAGAGGCTCCCTTTGGGGAGCCAATAGGTCGACCGTTCGGAGAAGCCAGGTTCAGACCACCAGGGAGATACCGCTGTATTCATCGGCGGAAAAATCCATGGCATTGCCGTAGGCATCTTTGCCGGAGAACCGGAACATCACATGGGAAGGGTCGATGGTCGCATTTCCAGCCTCGTTCTGACTGATCCGAAAGGTTACATCGGCGGTTAGCAAATCCTGATGATAGACAATCCCGATCGGTTGAAGAGGAATGGCCGCATCAGTGGCTGGAAGGGGCAGATTCCAGTTGTACCCGCCCCAGGAATTACCGCCCGGCGCACGTTTGATGTTCCAGTTGAATGGATTTGCCACCGACGAAGGGTTCATCTCCTTGTCGAAAATGAAATGTAGGGTAAAATCTTTAGCTGCTCCGGGGGTCTGAAGCGAACTGTCGAGACTTGAGACCGGAGTTCCCGGACCGGACGAAGGAAGGAAACCATCGGTGTTGTAAGCGAGTCGGATCCTCGGCCGTTGCCGAGGATAGAGCAGGTCCTTGAGATCGGCCTGCAGGGTTGAATCAATCTTTCCCAGGGCTGCCACCTGTTCATTGGCCTTGTCCATTTCCTTCAGGCCGGCATAGGCCAATCCCAGCTCCAGATAGGCATCACCAAAATCCTTCTTCCGGCTTATGGCGAAATTCAGTTGATCGACAGCCTCATTGTACTTTCCCATCTGGCGGTAAGTCTGGCCAAGGGCAAAGACCACATCCGGGTCCCCGGGGAGCATCCCGGCGACTTTTTTAAAGGCCTGTTCCGCCTCCTGGTACCGGCCGACAGACAGGGCGGCCTGTCCGAGTGAATAAAAATTGGTCGTTGAAACGGGGTTGAGCTGAACCGCCCGTTTATACTCCTCGAAAGCCTCCTGGGACCGGTTTTGGCTAAAATAGATATTGCCAAGGCTCAGGTGATAGGTGTCATTGTTCGGGTCAAGCCTGATGGCCTGTTTATAGGCCGTGATCGCCTCGCCCGTCTTGTCCAGTTTCAACAGAGACTGGACCATAAGATCGAATGACCTCGGAGTGTTCAGAGAATAGGGCGACAAGCCGATCGATCTCCGAAATTCCCCGATAGCCCTTTCGTAGTCGCCTTTTGAGAAATGATCCACCCCCCGGCTGAGGGCGCTTTCCGCCAAGGCATCGTAGTTCGACTGTTGATTGAAAGTAGCCGAGAAAAGATAATCGGCTGCTGTCATCTGAGAAATCCCCCAACTTCGATCCATTGCTCAATGGCTCCTTGGCTGCAATCAGACTTCAAATCTTTTATCGGCATTTCAGGAGAAAAACCTAAGCATTTTAAGTGCGGCTTCACCGCCAGTGTTTGGTCATTGGGAAATTCCACCTGAAAAATTATTCTAATCTGAACAATGAGCTGTAATTGCCTTTTCACCTGACAGCTGATCAACTTGCTCTTCGGGTTGTGCCCTATCTCTGTCATCTTTTTGACATCTCAAGAATCGGCCCAATAATCTTCCTTTATCCGCAAGTAATTGAAAATAAAAAATTTTTAATAAAAAGGGCCAATAGCTTCTCATCAGGATGATTTGAATAAAAAGCGGTCTTCAGGCTTGCCAGCCGATAAAATGATATCAAGAGTGAGGCCTTTATTTAGAACTGGAGGATATTAATAAATAATATAATTAGTTAGTTATAATACGATTGATCTTGGGGCCTCACTTTTTGGTTTCTATTTTCCAGGCCTTATTTTTTCATCTTTTGCTGGCATGTTAGTTGCAAACAAATGAAATCATGAAAGTTTTAATAACAGGGATTACCGGTATGGTCGGATCCCATCTCGCCGATTATTTATTGGAGAACACGGACTGGGATATCTACGGGATGTGCCGCTGGCGGAGTCCTCTTGATAATGTCACCCACCTACTTGATCGGGTCAACCGGAGGGACAGGGTTTTTTTTGTTGAGGGGGATCTCTGTGATTATATCTCCTTACAGAATGCAGTGGAACAAGCCCGACCCGATTATGTTTTTCACCTGGCAGCCCAAAGCTATCCCCTGGCGAGTTTTACATCCCCGATTCAGACCCTGGACACCAATATCCTGGGCACGGAACGACTGCTGGAAACGCTGCGGTGCTGTCCTGGAATAGACCCGATCATCCATGTCTGCTCTTCTTCCGAGGTTTTTGGCAGAGTTCCCCGCGAAAATCTTCCGATCCATGAGGAATGCCCCTTCCATCCCGCCTCTCCTTATGCCATTTCAAAGGCAGGCACCGACTTGGTCGGTAGATTCCATGCCGAAGCCTACGGGCAGAAAGTGCTGGTGACGCGCATGTTCACTCACACGGGGCCGCGACGGGGAGATGTTTTCGCTGAATCAACCTTTGCCAAACAAATCGCCATGATGGAAAGCGGATTGATCCCCCCGGTGGTGAAAACGGGCAACCTGAAGTCTCTGCGCACCTGGACCGACGTCCGTGATGCGGTCCGTGCCTATTATCTGTTGGTGTCAGTCAACCCCATTCCAGGATCCTATTACAACATCGGCGGTACCTTCTCCTGCACGGTGGAGGACATGCTGAAGCATTTGATCTCCATTTCAAGCTGCCCCGACGGCATTCATATCGAAACAGAACCAGCGAGAATCCGTTTTCTTGATGCGGACCTGCAAGTTCCCGATACCTCAAAGTTCAGAGAACATACCGGTTGGAAACCCGAGATTTCTTTTGAAAAAACCATGCAGGACCTGCTGGATTACTGGCGCCGGCGGGTGAAATGGGGTCAAGTGTTTTTGACGCGATAGCGCATACAAGATCAATTAACTATGGCTGTAAAAGAAACGTTTTCTCTACAATTCCAAGGATGGACAGCGGGCAAACTATCTTAATAAATCTCGTTCAAAAAGGAGAACATGGTATGCGGAAACGCGCCGTCATAATTACCGCCAAGGGATTTCAGGATGAAGAATTTATCTATCCCTATTATCGCTTACTAGAAGCTGGCTTCAGCGTTGATGTGGCAACAAAGGACAAGGCACCTGTATTTGGCAAGTTTGGCGTACCAGCACGGCCAACGGTCAGCACGGACGAATTGAGGTCAGATAACTATGAACTCGTTTTACTCCCGGGAGGTTTTGAGGCACCTGATCGGGTCCGGCTTTTACCCGAAGTATTGGACTTTGTCCGGCAGATGGATCAACAGAAAAAGCTAATAGCGGCCATCTGTCATGGCCCGTGGATATTGATTTCAGCAGGGGTTACTAAAGGACGCAAAATGACCGCCTACTGGAGTATTGAGGCTGATATTCGCAACTCCGGGGCAGACTACCAGCACAAAACCCCTGTGGTAATCGATGGCAATCTGATTACCTCTCCCCATTACAATAATAATGGCGACTTTATGAAAGCTGTTGTTGCTTATTTCGAAAAAGGACGATAAATCTCCTATGAGATCTGCAGACTTTAACATACGTTGGAATTGCGCAGAAACAACAGCTCAAGAAACATCGCTGGAGATGTATAGAAGCATCTGCCGGAGCAGGTTCTTTGACCAGGAGGTTATAAGGGCCGTCCAGGATCGCCGTATAACTTATCAGGTATATCTCTCGATAGGCCAGGAAACGGTCTCTGCTGCGCTCGCGTCTGCACTCGCCGGCTTCATGTTGTTCACACAGCACCGCTCTCATGCTTATTATCTTGCCTTTGGCGGATCTCCTGAAAAACTTCGCGACGAACTGCTGGGCACCCCCAGCGGAACAAGCGGCGGACGAGCAGGCTCAAACTGCCTCCAATGCCATGACGAAAGGCTTACCATGTTTGGGCATCACGGTCTTATCGGTGAAAATGTGCCGCAAGCTGTTGGTGCAGCACTTGGCAGCGGCAAAGAAGTTCTATGTGTTATGGGGGATGGAGCCGCAGAAGAAGATTACATTTATCCTTCGCTTGGGTTTGCTGTGACCCATAAGCTGCCGGTACTGTTTATTTGTGACGACAACGACCTCTCTATCCTTACTAAGACCAGCACCCGACGAAGTTGGAAAATATCTGATGTTGCCAAAGGGATTGGAATGCCTGCGGTGAACATAACGGATGATCCTTGGACAATCCTGGCCACTGCACAGGAACTGCAAAGCACCCTACCGGCACTCATCAACGTGTATTCGTGCCGTATGCACTGGCACGTAGGTATTGGAACTGACGGACCTCCTGAATGGGATAGATTAAGCCTGATAGAACAGAGGCTTTCAGAGCTTGGGTTATCTACATTGTCAAGACAGATCAGGCGGGAAGAGCAGGCAGCCATGGAGCAGTTGTGGGAAAAATAACTGTAGCAGATACCATTCGTGAAATCAGCAGACAGCATCTTGAAGAAAATAATGGGCTACTGCTTGGGCAATCAATTTCTGCTGTGGGCTGGGTCAATAACACGGTTCCTGATTGCCAGGGAATAATAGAACTGCCCATGACCGACGTCGCGGGCGCCGGTATTGCGGTTGGGACGGCCATGGTTGGCAGACGGCCGATATTTATCATCCGGTTTCAGGATTTTCTTATTTTAAACGGAAGTCCACTTATTAATTACGCCGCCAAGTCGAAAGAACTTCATGGAAGAAGCACACCCATTTTTGTTCGCGCCATTGCTGCCGATGGTATCGGGCCGGTTCATTCTGGGGTTGTTCACAGCCTATTCATGCATTTTCCGGGTTTCAGGGTCTGCTCACCAATGACACCAAAGGAATACAAAGCCATCTGGAACGACTTCATGACCCATGACGATCCGATGATCGTAAGTGAGCATCGGGCAAGCTTTTCAAACACGGAAGAACTCGAAGACGTCATTCACCCTGATGCTAGCATCACCCTGTACCCGATCTCTGCCACACGTTTTTCTGCAATGAAAACGGCGGAACAGCTAGCTAAAGAAGGGATCGTATGCAATGTCATACACCTTCTGTGGCTCAAGCCTTTTGCTGCAGATGCGAGAATGATTCATCCTTTGCTGAACTGTAAGCGTGGCATCGTGATTGATGCCGGACACGAAATTGCCGGGGCTTCCCAATCAATAGCCTATCAACTGACCCAAGTAACCGGTCTCCCGGTCCAAGCTCTTGGATTGGAAGACCGTACAAAATGTTTATGTCCTCCCTTTAAAAACGAAATGCCAACGGTGGAACGGATCGCCGAAAAAGTGCGAACTATTCTTACAAAGGATTGAGTGGCCATGCCTGACTACAAAGACAGTATTGTTACCAAACCGTGGGGTTACGAATACCTTATGTATCAGAGCGATAAGATTGGCATCTGGTTTCTGCATATTGTTGAAGGTCGCCAGACCTCACTCCACTGTCATCCAGCCAAAAAGACCGGTTACATCCTTCTGTCCGGTGAGGCGGAAGTTTCGTTCCTGAAGGATACTACCCGTCTCAAGGCTATTAGTAAACTTATGATTCGAGAGGGATTGTTTCACTCTACCAAGGCCATTTCCCCCAGTGGTATTCAGGTAATCGAAGTAGAGAGCCCGCCGGACAAGACCAATCTTGTTAGGCTGGACGATGCCTATGGACGTAAGGAACAGCCTTACGAAGGGCCTGATGCCGTCGTTCCATTGACTACCGACTGTGTCATGTTTTATCCACCTGTTCCGGGTTCCCCGGCTAGGTATACGGTTTCTGGTGTTAATTTGGTGATAGAGCATCTTGAAAAGCTGGATGCGCTCAAGGAGCGACCGCCAGAGGAAGTATTATTGATTCTTGATGGAGGTCTGGTTAGTAAAGATGATGATCCGATATTGAGCTCGGGAGATGTAGTTACTATCAGTACCTTTTCACGTTTGGCAGACACCTTTACCGCACCACAGGGGATGTCGTTTATGTCGGTGCGGAAGGAATTTCCATGATCCATACGACTTTGTCATCAAAGAAAAAATGTCTGGTTGGGCTTGTCCAGATTAACAACAGCTTTGCTAATGCTTGTTATCTTCCATATACCGTTGGTCTTTTGCAGGCCTACTTCCAGCATCACTCATGCCGTGCTGGAGAGTTTTCCTTCAGGCCCCCCATTTATAGGCGAACCCCTGTAAAGGATGCGGTTCAACACTTAAAAGGATCTGAGATCGTTGCAATCAGTGTGTCTTCATGGAACTTCAACATATCGATGGAGATCGCTCGTCGCCACAAGGCACAGCACCCCGATGCATTAATTATGATCGGTGGCCCGCATGTCCCCGGTGATGCACCCATGCTATTGCGGAAATATCCCTGGGTAGACCTAGTCTGCCATGGCGAAGGTGAAATCCCATTTCTCAGGATATTGAATGCCTGGCCGAATCGACACTGGGATGACATTACTTCAATCAGTTACCTGAAAGGGGATCGAGTCGTCAGTCGTCCAGATGAGTCCCGCATCGCCGATTTAAACACGGTACCGTCCCCCTATCTGGTTGGGGTATTCGAGCCTCTGCTACGCGAAATCCGGGGTCATCAGTGGCTCGCTCTTTGGGAGACCAACCGCGGCTGCCCCTTTACTTGTTCCTACTGCGACTGGGGTGCAGCTACTCGGTCAAAACTCTTTTGCTTTGATATGGAACGGCTTAAGCGCGAGATAGTCTGGTTTTCCGAACACCAAATAGAGTTCATCTTTTGTTGTGATTCCAATTTTGGTATTTTCCCGCGAGATCTAGAAATTGTATCAGCGGTTGCAGAAATAAAGAAAAAGACCGGTTTTCCCGAGGTACTGTCGGTGCAGAACACCAAAAATGCGGATCGTTCCTACGACATTCAGAAAGCGCTTGCTGAGGCAGGACTAAATAAAGGAGTCAATCTAGCGCTGCAGTCAATGCATCGGGAAACCCTTGACTTGATCGGTCGTAAAAACATCCCTCCTGAAATGTTTCAGGATCTTCAACAGCGTTATAATAGAGATGGTATTGAGACTTTTACCGACATTATCATTGGACTACCGGGGGAGACTTATAATTCATTTTCCGAAGGGGTCGAAAAGATAATCAATTGTGGACAGCACAATCGTATCCAGTTTATTAACCTCTCCATCCTGCCCAACGCGCCATTGGCAAAACCGGCCTACCGGGAGCTACATGGTCTCATCGCGGTTGAATCTAAAATCATGAACATTCATGGTGCTCCTGCCGACTACGGTGACGGCATCCACGAGACGCAGGAGTTGGTGGTAGGAAGTGCCGCTATGCCACGGGAGGATTGGTGCCGGGCTCGTGTGTTTGCCTGGATGGCCTCTCTTTTGTATTTTGACAAACTCTTGCAGATCCCGATCATGCTGCTGCATGCCGCAGCCGGCATCGGTTATGCCCGACAGATTGAAGCCTTTATGTGCCTGTCTGAAGACAGGTTCCCGCTGCTGGAAGAACTGTCCAGGTTTTTCTTTGCTGAGGCAAATAAGATTCAACAAGGCGACCCCGAGTTTTTCCATGCACCCGACTGGCTGGATATATACTGGCCCCATGACGAATACGCCTATATTCGCTTGAGTGCTGATAATAAACTTGACGCGTTTTATCAGGAGGCTTACCAGCGTTTTGCAGAGTTGCTATCGGATGAGGGGCATGCCTGCCCGCCTTGGCTGAAGGAGGCAATCCGCTTAAATCATGTAATGCTCAAGCAGCCCTTCCTGAAGGAAGATTTTGAATTTCGATCGGATTACGACCTTTTAGCGATCGTCGATGCTGTGCGAAAAACAGGGAGCGGCTCCGTGGCGAAACAGTCTTCCTGTTATGTGGTGGACCGGACTCATGAACAGTGGAATGGATGGCCGGCTTGGTCCCGCGAAGTGGTCTGGTACGGAAACAAGCGTGGAGCCTATCTGTATCCTTTTACCCGAGAGGAAAAATAGTCAAATGAATTATCGGACATTGGGCAGGACAGGCCTTCTGGTATCAGAGATCGGCTTTGGCGCTTGGGGAATCGGTGGGATCGTCAGGGATTCCTCCGCCTACGGGCGGACAGATGATCGGGTTTCTCAGCGGGCGCTTGAGGCCGCCTATGAGGCCGGAGTGACCTTCTTCGATACCTCAGCGCTTTACGGCTATGGCCATAGCGAGGAACTGATCGGCAAGACGCTCCATAAAGTGCGGGATCGGATTGTTATATCCACCAAAGCGGGCTTTATTGATTTCAGTGGGGCACAGGATTTCTCGCCAGCTCACCTGCGCAGTTCGTTAGAAGCGAGCCTGCGGCGGTTGCGATCCGGTTATGTTGATGTGTTCCAGTTGCATGATCCTCCTCTTGATCTACTAGAGCAAGACGACTCCATAATGACGACACTCAATAATTTTCAGGAAGAAGGAAAAATCCGTATTATTGGTATCTCCACACGCACACCGGCGGACAGTCTGATCGCTGTTGAACGTCTGGGGTTCAAATCAGTACAGGTCAATTTCAACCTAGTTGATCAGCGTGTCCTGGAGATAGGCCTGTTTCCGGCCTGTCGGACACACGGCGCTGGCCTTATCGTTCGAACCCCCTTGTGTTTTGGATTTCTGACGGGTAAGTATGCCGCAGGTGATGACTATGCCGTCGGAGATCATCGCGGCCGATGGAAGCCCGAACAGGTTAAACTTTGGGCCGAGGCCTGCGAGCTTTTCAGCGCCACACTGGCACCTGAAGAGGCTCAAAGTAACGCCCAAATTGCGCTGCGATATGTGCTTTCTTTTGTTGAGGTTTCAACCACTATCCCCGGGATGTTGACGAATACGCAGGTCGTGGAGAATGTTGCCGCCAGCGGCATGGGGCCTTTCCCAATGCAGGTTATTAAGGAATTTTCGGAGATTTACAGGCGGCACACTTTTTTTTGTAAATGATACCGGCGGCCGGAGGTATGGAAACCGGTCATTCAATTATTCACATAACCGTTTTAAGAAGAGAAAACCAATGAAATCTATTCTACTGATTAATCCACAGAACTCTGACCAAATAAGATCGCCGGGCTATTTTTTACTGCCTCTTTCATTATTGTACTTATCCGGAGCCTCAAGCTTAGTTGCTTCTACTCATATACTTGACTTAAATGTTTCGAAAAAGAAATTTTTCCAGTCGGATGAAGCGAGTACTTTTTCCTACATTGATGTGGTGAAAAAAGAGATAACGCGGCTTATGCCTGATTTTGTAGGTATCACCTGCCTGTTTTCCGAACAATTTGAGATGGTTTTAACTATCGCGGATACAGTGAAAAAGACGAGCCCTTCCTCTATTACAATTTTGGGAGGAATGCACCCGACAATATTTCATAAAGACATATTGAGTAACTGCCCTCCTATTGACGCGGTTGTAATCGGCGAGGGAGAAAAGACGTTGGAAAAGATACTGACACTCGATATTGATAAATGGGAAAGCATCGAAGGTTTTGCTTTCAAAAACTCGCAAAAGCAGATACTCATAAACAAAAAGACCTCATTTATTGACAACTTGGATGCCCTGCCCCCACCGGCGTATGGCTTGTTTAATTTTAACGATTATAAACTTGATTCCAGCGGATGGTACAACCCTAAAAAACTAAATATCGGCACTTCCGCCCCGATATTAACAAGCAGGAGTTGCCCGTTCAAATGCAGTTTTTGCGCTATGAATCTTGTTATGGGTACGAGATTCCGGGCCAGAAGTGCGGAAGAGGTCTTTAAAGAAATTGAGTATCTCTACTGGAAACATAATGTACGCTATTTCAACATAATGGACGATAATTTTACTCTCGATAAAATAAGAATAAAGCAAATATGCAGATCCATCATCGATGCCAAGCTGGACCTTTCTTTTGACATGCCTAATGGAATCATGACCAAAACACTTGATGGCGATGTCATTGACGCCTTGGCTGAGGCAGGTTTTGCGTATTGCTTCCTGGCGATAGAAAGCGGCTCGGATTTCATTAGAAATAAAGTTATGAATAAAAACCTGTCCTTAGAAACGATATTTCGTGTTGTAAAGTCATTCAGGAGGCATCCGCAAATTCATTTGGCTGCGTTTTTCCTCATGGGCATGCCTGAAGAAACGCGGGTATCGCTGAATGAAACATACGATTTGATCGAAAAACTTGACTTGGACTCTTTTAAAATGTCCGTGGCAACCCCCTTCCCCGGAACAAGACTTTTCGATCAATGTCTTCGGGACAATTTGTTTTTAGTGAGCAACGATAAAATCAGCTCCCTCTGGCGTGACACGGGTTGGTATCAACGCATTCTGAATGTTGACCCGCCGTATTTCTTAAAACCATACAAAATGGAGATAAGGGAACTTGAGGAGTACGCGAGCAAGTTTGAAGCGCTGAGACATCATAAACATTTAATAGCCACCCAAAACGGCAGGCAGACACTTAGTGTAAACCAGGCAATCGTCGACTATCGCAAAAGGAATCCCGGTGCCCTTTGATGAAGAACAGAATACCGCTCCTGTCGGAGACCAAATTATGTCAATCATAGACCTGACCTTTTTAAAAAACAAAAGCGTCCTCATAACCGGTGGCAGCGGTTTTATCGGGCGAAACTTTGTTGAGACTCTGCTAGCTGCCGGGGTCAACATAAGAATCACGCTTCATAACCACCCTTCTCCATTTTCAACGGATTTGGTCGATACCGTCCAAGCCGATCTTACTTTGGCGGAAGATTCCGCCAAAGCTTGCCAAGGGATGGATTATGTGATTCATGCCGCCGGCAGTGTCGGCAATGCGGGAAACATTCGTTCGAATCTGCTTGCTCCCATCGTGGAGAACCTGATTATGACGGCCAGATTATTGGAAGCCGCCTCTCTTCACTGCGAAAAGATCCTGATATTTTCCAGCAGCACAGCGGGATATCCCCCTTATAGCCATCCGGTCCGCGAGGAAGATATGTGGACAGCTCCACCGGCGCCAGTTTATTTTGGCTACGGATGGATGCGGCGTTATTTTGAATTGTTGGGGGAATACGTAAGCAAAGCCTCTCCATTGCAGGTTATGATTTGCCGTCCAACTGCGATATATGGGCGATTTGATAATTCTGGTCATGTTATCCCATCGCTTATTCGTCGAGCCTTGTCCGGCGAAAATCCGTATGTGGTCTGGGGGTCGGGAGCTGATCAGCGTGATTTTCTAAATATTTCCGATATGGTTCGCGGATGTTTACTGCTATTACATAAAGGTTCCTCCTCGGATCCTGTAAATATAGGGTACGGAAAAACCACTACCATTGCTGATGTTGCCAAAATAATCATGAGAGCCGCAGGGCGCTCAGAAACTGAAATAATTTTTGATGATTCGAAACCTACCACTATTCCTGTAAGGGCAGTTGATTGTTCTAAAGCAGAAAAAGTGCTTGGGTTTAGTCCGGAAGTTTCTCTTGAAGCAGGCTTGAATGATCTAGTCCATTGGTTTAGGAGAAATTAAATGTATCCTCTTAACAAACCCGGTAGGGATATGATCCGTCTCGTACTGGAAAGCGCAAAGTACCGGCGTTGGTGTCAGCGAGTTAAATCTCATGGTAACCAGATTGTGCAACTCGATGTACTGTCGGTAATATCACGGAGACCAGGGACCTGGTATGTCGCATTTTTGGATTGCCGGCTGCTGACGCCTGAAGGAAAACAGATCACGCGTTGTCTCACTCTGCGGGGCGAGAGTGTTGTGGTTGTCCCGGTGCTAAGATGTATCGATAATAGTCAGTTTTATACCGTTATGGCGGAACAGCGCTGTATCAGTGATGGTGGTCTGCACGCCAGTTTTCCTGCAGGTAATGTCGATGAAGGAGAAAGTTTTCGGGTTATGGCCTGCCAAGAGTTGATGGAAGAGACCGGCTTAGAAATTTATCCGGATGAACTCGTAGAGCTTTCTGATGGAATTACTCTAAATTCAAGTCTTTCAGATGATCTTATCTATTTTTACGGATTTCGCAGAGATGTCACCCGTGTCTGGCTGGATTCAGTTGATAATCGCAGTGGCGGTATTCATATAGAAGGTGAATATATCCGAGTCAGGGTATTCCCCTTGGCGGACTGTTTTAAGATGTCAACAACATCAACGCTTATTGGTTTAGCATTAATTGAGAGGACCTTTGGCATTTCGGTGTAGATTTTTATTTATCATGCACGTGATCTATTTAATATTTTGAAATAGCAGGAGGATGCATAAAATCTGATTCACAGGACCATTGAGGAGCAACCATTGATGCGGGAAATGAGAATTCCGTTTGGAACAATAACCATTACTGACAAATCGAAGAAGCTGATTCTTGATTGTTTGGAGAAGGGGCGTATTTCCGGAGGGAAATATGTTCACGAATTCGAAGAGCGATTCGCTGATATTATCGGTGCGAAGGAAGCTGTGGCGGTAAGCAGCGGTACCGACGCCGATACGTTGGCCCTGGCGGTTTTGCATGATATTGGAGCACAGCGGGGCGACGAGGTGATTACACCTGCATTATCTTTTGTCGCCACTGGAAGCGCTGTCCTTCATGCAGGCTTTACCCCCATTTTCGTAGATATTGATCCGGAAACATTGAATATTGATCCGGATAGGATTGAAAAGGTCATCACCAAGCGAACCCGCGCAATCATTCCCACCCATCTTATGGGTAAGCCGGCGGCAATGGATCAGATTATCGCTATAGCCAAAAAGCATAAGCTGGTTGTAGTTGAAGATGCAGCTGAAGCTTACGGCGCTAAATATCGAGGAAACAATATCGGTGCTTTAGGTGACATGGGAGCTTTCAGCCTTTATGTCGCTCATATTATCACCACGGGTGAGGGCGGGATCATCGTAACCGACAACACTCAATTTGCAGAGATCTTACGGTCGCTTAGAGCTCACGGGAGAGTCTGTAAATGTAAACAATGTATTTCAAATATAAATTCAGGGTTTTGTGAAAATCGCTTTAGTAACGGAGAAAAGGGAGATATCCGTTTCCTGTTCGAACGTATTGGATATTCATGTAAAATGAATGAACTGGAGGCCGCATTGGGCCTCGGCAATCTTGATCTTTACGACGAAATTCTTGAAAAACGATATCACAATCTGCGATCCATCATGGAAAAATTCAAGGATTTTTCCACATACCTATGGACATTTAAGGAAGAATCATACGAACGGATCGGCCCCCATGCCTTTCCGTTTGTTGTCAAGAAAGGGGCGCCATTTACACGGGATGAGTTGATGCTCTATTTGGAACACCAGGGTATTGATGCAAGGACACTCTTCTCTTCAATTCCCACTCAGTGTGGCGGGTTTGAATTTCTTGGCCACAAAATAGGTGATTTTCCATATGCAGAATATATCGGGCGCCATGGCATCCATATTGGTGTGCATCATGATGTTAATGAAAAAGATATAGACTGGTTTTTCAGTTCCCTGAGGAATTTCATTAAAGCAAGAGAGTATCGATGATGGATCGCGATTCCCGTATTCTTGTTGTTAACGCCCAAGCATTTATAGGAAGTGCGATTGCCCGGGTTCTGAAGACTCATGGATATACAGGCGTTTCAATGTTGCCCGGAAAACCATCAAAATTACTCGATCTGTCCGGCGTGGATTCCTTTTTCGCTCAAAACAAACCGGAGTATGTCTTTCTTTCAGCGGGGAAATCCGCCGGTATAATGGGGAATATACAGTTCCCAGCTGAACTGATGCTCGATAACCTGCGTATTGTATGCCAAGTCGTTGACAGTGCTTACCGACATGGGGTAAAAAAATTACTCTTCCTGGCAAGCAATTGCTGCTATCCAAAGAATTGCCCTCAGCCGATGAGTGAAAAATATCTGCTGAACGGACCACTCGAGCCAACGAATGAACCTTACGCAGTGGCAAAAATTGCAGGACTGAAACTCGTGCAATCCTACCGGAAGCAATACGGCGCTGATTTCATTTGCGGTATTCCTGCAAACAGCTTCGGGCCCGGGGACGACTTTTCTGAGGATAATTCTCATGTCTTCGGTGCTTTGATTCAGCGCATTCACACGGCCAAGGAAAAAGGTATGGGAGATGTCCTCATTTGGGGAACTGGAAAACCAAGGCGAGAATTTATGTACGTTGATGATCTTGCGGATGCCTGTATCTACATCATGAATAAGTATAGCGATTTCGAGCCTGTCAATCTTGGTCCCGGCGGAGATCTCTCTATTGCTGAATTAGCCTCTATGGTCAAATCTACCGTAGGGTTTGAAGGGGATCTTATTTTTGACGCAACAAAACCAGATGGAATGCCCATAAAACTTCTCAATACAGCAAAGCTCAAAGCCATGAAATGGGAATCAACCATTGATTTCCAAAAGGCATTAGACACCACCTATGCTTGGTTTCTGACTGAAAAAAATACGTGCATACCCAATGCCGCATTGGAGCAGAGGCGATGATAGTTAAGCCTAGCTGTTTTAAAAAAACACGCGGGAGCTAATGGAGGTTTTTATGATTATCACGAGAACGCCATACCGGATATCTTTTTTTGGTGGCGGCACGGATTATCCCAACTGGTACCGGGAACACGGCGGGGTAGTTATCAGCACCACCATCAATAAATATTGCCATATCTATTGCCGGTATCTGCCCCCCTATTTTAAATATAAATATCTGTTACGATATGTACAGCGCGAGGAAGCAAATACCATCAATGAGATCAAACACCCTTCCGTCCGGGAGTGCCTCAAATTCCTGAACATCGATCAAGGGATCGAGATGGTGTACATGGGCGATATCCCTGCCCAGTCAGGCATGGGATCGAGTTCGTCCTTTATCGTGGGACTGCTGACTGCCTTGTATGCCCTGATGGGCAAGATGGTGACCAAACGTCAGATAGCGAATGAAGCAATCCATATCGAGCAGAACCTACTTATGGACAGTGTTGGGTCCCAAGACCAGGTCGCCGCCGCATTTGGAGGATTCAATAAGATCGAATTTGGAGGAGACCGGGATTTCTATGTTTCCCCCCTGACGCTCGGCAAGCATAAACTCCAATTACTCCATAGCCACCTCATGCTTTTTTTCACCGGCATATCCAGGAATGCTTCTGATATAGCGGCCGAACAGATCAGGAGAACCCAGGACAAGAAACGGGAATTAAGGACGATGACAACCATGGTCGATGAGGCCGTCTCCATATTGTATGGAGACCCCGGGGGCATACAGGATTTCGGTAAACTGCTTAACGAGGCGTGGGAGGTAAAGAAAGGGATTACGCCACTCATATCAACGGATCGGATAGACGCGATCTACGAGGCTGCGATGAATAGCGGCGCACTGGGAGGCAAACTGCTGGGTGCCGGCGGAGGCGGGTTCCTGTTGTTTTTCGTCCCTCCCGAACACCAGCCGAGTGTCAGAGAAACCCTCAAAGACATATTGTATGTGCCGTTCCACTTTGAATGCCTCGGAAGCCAGATCGTCGTATATTCCACCCAGGAGGCCATGTAGCGAGATTTATGGATGTCGTGATACTTACCGGCGGGCTGGGAAGCCGTCTTCGATCCCTGGTCAGCGACAGGCCGAAGACCATGGCGTCCATCAATGGCCGGCCTTTTCTCGACCGGGTGCTCGAACATCTCCAGGGATCAGGCTTTTGCCGGTTCATTCTCTGTGCGGGGTATATGGCAGACTATATTTCTGATTACTACAGTCAATCAAACGACTCCTCCCGGGAGTTGATCCTATCTCGAGAAGTTCTCCCGCTGGGGACCGCAGGTGCTGTCAAGAACGCTGAACCGCTCATTCACGGCGACTCATTTCTCGTCGTGAACGGCGACTCATTCTGCGCAGCAGACCTGATCGCCTTCATGAACTTTCACCAGAAACACGCATCCCTTGCGAGCATAGTGCTTGCGCACGTGGAAGAAGTTGCATCCTATGGCACGGTCACGCGCGGGCAGGGTGACCGGATCATCCGATTCGAGGAGAAGGCCGCATCAGGTCCGGGATGGATCAATGCTGGCATCTATCTGTTCGAACGGGATGTTCTGTCCCTGATCCCGCCGGCCAGTGCTTCCTCCCTGGAGAAGGATGTATTCCCCCGGCTGGCCGGGAATGGTCTGTACGGTTTCTCTACCAGGGAGCCGATGATTGATATCGGAACGCCGGAACGTTTATTAACAGCATTAAAAGCATTCCCATGATGAACTGCCGGCCCATCATCAGCCCCGGGTTCATGCCGCCGGCGCCGGTGGCGCGTCAAATCATATGACGGAGTCAGTTAATGAGAGTAGCCCTTGTAATTCCGACGTTTAACTACACTGTCCTCTATCCTTCGTACCTGGCCATGTGCGACTTTCCGGTAGGGTTCGCGTATATCGCCGCTGCTTTGAAAAAGGCCGGCCACGAAGTGATAGGCTTCGTACGCTCGCGCCGGAAATACCGATCGTCTGCGGCGGTGGCATCATCATGCATGATGCGGAGTTTATGTTCAATCTGCTCAAGCCCGACTATTGTATTTCCGGGGAAGCGGAGGAGGCGCTGGTCCAGTTGATCGAAAGCCTGGAGACCGGAAGCTCGGCACTGGACCATATTCCGAATCTGGGGTACTGGCGGGACGATGTCGCCAAGTTCACGGCGACCGGATTTGACTATCCCCCCATTGAAACGCGCGCGTTTCCGGACTACAGCCCCTTTGATCCGGAGACCATGATCGCCAACTCTTCCGTTGCGGCCCGTTCGGCCTATCGCTACACGCGACCCTACCCGCGCATCATGCCCTTCGTGGCCGCTCGGGGTTGCCCGTTCAAATGCACTTTTTGCGTGCATCATAAGGGGCCTGCCTATCGTGCGCGCCCGATGAGCGCCATCATGGACGAGATCGCGCAACTATTCGAAACCTATCGATTCAACATCCTGATGATCCTCGATGAGCTTTTCGCCATCGACAAGAAACGGCTTCAGGAATTCTGCGACGGCATCCTGGAAGGGCGCAGGAACCGGGGATGGGACTTTGACTGGGCATTTCAGACCCATGCCAACGCGAACCTGGGACGGCATGAACTGCAGATCGCCAAGGAGGCAGGCTGTTACCTCTTCAGCTACGGCCTGGAAAGTTCCAGCCCCCGGGTCCTGGCAAGCATGAACAAGCGGACCCGACCGGAACAGATCGGCGAGGCGATCGCCCTGGCAAACGAGGTCGGCCTAGGATTTGGCGGCTGCTATATCTTCGGAGACGTTGCTGAGACGCCGGAGACCCTTACGGAGACCATGGATTTCTTTCTGCAGCACTGCCTGGATGAGCAGGTCTATTTCCAGCCGATCAGTCCCTATCCTGGCGGCAAGTTGTTTGAACATTGCCTGCAGCACGGCATTATCAAAGATAAACAGGCCTATTATGAGACCATCGATACGGTACTCTACAACATGACCTCGATGCCGGATACGAAGTGGTTCAACTGGATCAACTCTGTGATACGGCCTCTGAACACGATGCCTCATGTGATTACCGTCGAACCCAGCGAGGTCGCGTTGGATAAAGCACCCCGAGATGACAACAGCACAATGCCGCTGTGGCTTATACAGGCGCGTTGTCCGCATTGCGGAGTTACCCGTCTCTTTCGGGAGCCCTTGCCAGAGGAGGCTATTACGAGCGGCACCACAGCATTCCTGACCGGCTGCTCTTCCTGCGGGAAACGGTTCAAGATCGCCGCCAGGGGAGAAGGAAGGTATGCAGGCGAATCTGCGCAGCGATCCATTTCTTTCCAGGATCTGCGCTCGGCCATCCATAACTCCATTCTTGATCTGGCAGCTACCCCACGCTCGGCGTCCGTTCCGATCAGACCCGTGCGTGATCAGCGAGCTTCGCCCGACGACCCTGGAAGCGGTTCCAGGACGGACAGACTCAGGATCCTTTTTGTCCAGCATGAACTGTTAACCTGGGAACGCGCCAAGATGTGGGGCTACGAATGGCATATTGGCCTTGAAGAGGGGTTCGCGGCGAACAATATTGATTGCTTCACGCTGACGACAACCTGGTTCCCGGTTGCCAGGGAGCTGTGCTCCGGGATGACATTTGACCAAGTCTGGATCAATGACATAACCCACATGTTCGAACCGGGCGGTTGCGGGGGGCGGCAGTTGTCGAAGCAGGATCTGGAGTGGCTGGCGTCTCTGGCACCGGTCCGGCTGGGATGCGTTATCGAGTCCCTTTCCTACAGTCCCGGGCAACTGGCATCAAATCCCGCCCTTGGGTACGCGCGCCAGGTCCTGCAAACCACCGCGAAATATATGACTCACATCCTGGTTGCCGATGAACAGGACATGGATTATGTAAGAAGCCTCTGTCCGGCAAACGTCGAGTGGTTTATGGGCCCGGTTCCGCTCCGCTGTATCGATCAGACCATTTCGCAGCCTGATGCCGTCCCCCCGGTATTTCGTGGGACTCCCTATGGTGAGAGGGCGGAGTGGCTCGCGTCGCCGGAGTTGCACGGCCTTATTTCCGTTAAACCTTCCCTTGACAATGAAAAAGAATTGCCTGCCCTGTTCAATACGCTCCACGGCGAACTCTACCGAAAAAGCCTGGAGGCCAAGGAGGATGTTCCTGTATTGTATACCTATTATCTCACCTCGCTCAGAAAGATCCGACAGATGGCATTTGAGTTGTTCCTTGTTAGCATGAAGGAGGGGGGGGCTGTGGTGTGTCTTCCCTCCTATGCCTCTATTTACACGGCTAGGGTCGGCGAAGGCATGGCGGTCGGGCGACCGGTCATTGCGGGTTCCATTGTCGGGAACAGGGAAAGAATGAGGGCCTGTTTCCGGGACGAACAGGACATACTCTTGTACGACAGGTCGAGTCGCCTTTCTCTGGCACGGCAGATCCAGCGGATCCT
This sequence comes from Deltaproteobacteria bacterium, assembly GCA_016208255.1. Classification (GTDB taxonomy): domain Bacteria; phylum Desulfobacterota; class RBG-13-43-22; order RBG-13-43-22; family RBG-13-43-22; genus RBG-13-43-22. Next base: position 55,515 of record JACQYK010000083.1, read on the forward strand.
GGATGACCGAGAACTCGGACTGAAGCTTACCATGAACGCGCGGGACAAGATGATGAAGCATCACACCACAGAACACCGGGTAGCGCAGATCCTGGATTGGATCAGGAGCGGCAGAGAGATCACTTACTCAGGCGATGCAGCGGTCCCACCGTTGATAGCGAAGCAGCCGGCGCAGGTGCAGCCACAAGTTGCTGCCTCCCTGGCTGCGGCGCATCAGGATGACAGCCATACGCGGTCTGTCGATGCCCACTGTCAGCCGAGGAACAAGCTCCGAATCCTATTGATCAGCCCGCCCTATGCCCGGCTCCTGGGCCTGGGAAACTGCAGGTTCCCCCTCAGCTTCGGAAGTATGGGAACCATTCTGTCCCTGAACGGCCATGCCGTCGCCATCTACGACGCTGACTTCGACCGGGACCTGATCGGCCAGAGCGACAGCTACGAGCATTCCTTCATGAGTCAGAACAAGATCAACGAGGCCCTCAAGAACCGGGGACATTACGTCTGGAAAGAGATCGAGGAGAAAGTTCGCCAATTTCAGCCGGCGGTCATCGGCCTTACCACCATGACCAACAAATTTCCGATGGCGATTCGCGTCGCCGAAATCGCCAAGTCTCTCGACCCCGGCATCCAAGTAGTCATCGGCGGGCACCACTCCTCCATTTTTGGCCCAAAGCTGGTCCTGGACCGGAACATCGACTTCGCCGTGATCGGCGAGGGCGAAATGACCTTTCTGGAGCTGATCAACCGCCTAGCTAGCCGGAATCCCGACTATTCGGGGGTGAACGGCCTGGTGTATAAGATGAAAGGGCAAGTTATCGTCAACGATCCCCGAGCGCTCATGGAGAACCTCGATGTCCTGCCGATCGCCGACCGGGACCTCATGCTGAATGAGGGCTTTATCACGGAGAACAACATCATGACCAGCCGCGGCTGCCCCTTCAACTGCAGCTATTGCGGGGCTCAGGTCATCTGGAAGCGAAAGGTCCGCCGGCGAAGCGTGCCCCATGTGATCCGGGAGATCGATTACCTGTTTAAGCGCGGATCATCCCGCACCGTCAATTTCTGGGACGACTCCTTCACCAGTGACCGGAAGTACACGATGGAAATGACCGAGGCGCTGAAAAAGTTCGACGGTCTCCGGTTCAGCTGCATCACCCGTCTTGATCTCATCGATCCGGAGTCCCTGGCCCAGTTGAAGGAGGCCGGCTGCTCCATGATCCTCTTTGGCATTGAGTCGGGAAACGACGATATTCTGAAGCGGATTGATAAAAAAATGACCCGCGAACTGATCAAGCGCAAAACGGGCCTGGTGGAGGCGGCCGGCATTCCCTGGCTCGGTTTCTTTATCATGGGCTATCCCGGCGAGACCCGCGAGAACATGCTGGAGACCCTGGCCTTTATGAAAGAGCTGAATCCTTCCTACGCGGAGATCAATATTTTTAACCCCCTGCCGGGCACTAAGATTTGGAGCCTCCTCGAACAGCAGGGCCAGGTGAGCAGCGACATGGATTTTTCCCGGTTCTCACAGGCCAGCACCGAGAATTTCTTTCCCAACGACGGCCTGACCAGGGAAGAGGTCAGGGAACTGGCC
>JACQYK010000298.1 GCA_016208255.1 Deltaproteobacteria bacterium
CCCATTACCGAACAGCAATTTATTTTCATTGCGGTGGGTTGAATTTGTTTCCTCTCCAGCCAACTTGTCCAACTTTAAGATTCAAACCTCAATAACCACAACATCTTGGGGGTATCCATGAAAAACCCGGATGCGGCTTAAAATTTATTATAAAAAATTTATTTTGATGGAAGGTGAAAGAAGATTATGGATGTTCATATTGAAGGACAAAACCTGGAAATCCTGCCCGAATGGCGGGAGAAGATCAATGAAGAATTGGATCGTTTACAGGAAATGGTTTTCAACCCCATCCTGCACGCCCGGGTTGAGATCATTGGCACCCGTCATCACCATCTGGGGGCCTTTGAGGTCCATCTGGTGCTTACCGTTGCCGGAGACGTCATCACCATCAACCATCAGGGAGAGTTTGTCCCGCCGCTTTTGGTTGAGGCCTTTGATACTTTAAGCCGGCGGCTTTTGGAGCATTCCCGAATTAAACAGCGGGAGATCAAAACCCATGAAGAATTTGCCCGGCAGGGTAAAATAATCCGTTTGTTCCCTCTGGCAGACTATGGATTTATCGAAGACCAGGATGGGTTGGAGATTTATTTCCATACCAATGCCCTGAAAAAAGGAAAATTTGAAAAGTTGGCCCGGGGAACCAGGGTCAAGTTCGCCTTTGAAGACGGCGAAAAAGGGCCCCAGGCCACCTGGGTCCAACCGCTGGGTTGACGAAAGTTATATCCAGATAACTCGCATTCTGCAGAGGGACCAGCGCGCAAGTCAACAGTAGTTTCATGACTGGTCCTTAACTGGCCTTGGCGGCCGCCTGTTTGGCGATGAGTTCCCGGAAACTTTTGGGCGGCTCCAGGAAATCAGGGCGGGACTCCAGGGTCATGGCTTCGGTGGGGCAGTGATAGACGCAAACCCCGCAGCCGATACAACGGTCGGGATTGATCACCGCCACCTCCTCCTCAAGGGTAACGGCCTTCATCTGACAGCGGTCCAGACACTCCCCGCAACCGGAACAGGCGTCGCGGTCAACGGCGGCCTGATAGTTGCTGGAAACGGTTCGAACCGGGGCATGGAAGAGGCTGACCCCTTGCAGTATCCCGCAGCAGCAGGTACAGCAGTTGCAAATAAAGTCGATCCGCTCCTGGGTGTTACTGGAAGTGTGGATCAGACCGGCATCGGCGCTTCGTTTCAATATATCCAGGGCTTCCGCTTTACTGATTTCTTTTCCGAACCCCCGGTTTTTGACAAATTCGGCAAAGGGACCTAATTGCAGACAGACATCATCCGGATACTGGCACCCATGGTCCAGCAGCCTTTTCTCATGCCGGCAATAGCAGACGGAAACGGTGATGACCTGGGCTTCCTGGACATATTTGCTGGCCACTTCAAAAGGAAAGACATTCATAGTGGGGGTGATGGTTTTTTCAATGGGGATCACCCGGGCGAAATGAATGCTTTCTCCGCTGGGGGAGGGAGTGCTTCCCAGGGTGGCCAGGCGGGCGTGAAAATAGGCATCGAAGAGGCCTGCCAATTCTTTGGCCCGGGGGGTGAATTCCCCTTTCATGAATTGCAGCTCAAAAATCCCCGGAACCAGTTGAATCAGCTTGTACCAGTTCTCTCCGTTCTTGATGGTGGAATAGATCAAACCCTTGTCGGCCATTTCATTCAAAACCTGGGCCACCCGGGCCGGATCGGCCCCGATCCGTTGGGCCAGGTTTACGGGGGCTTCCGGGGCCATGGGCGAGAGATTGAGCGCTAGATTGGCCTCTTCCTCGTTGAAAAGGGATTTTAACAGGTTCCTCAGTTCCGGGCTCTTGCGGCTCCCGAATCCGATCATATTGAAAATATCGGCCAGGCGGTCATATAATTCATCAGACATGGGGAAATGGTCCTTTCTTTTATAATAAACACAATTTTACCAGGCAAAACTTCAATAAAAATAATCCGTATAATAACCATAGGGATTTGTCAATGTCAATTAACGGTTTTTGTTATTCCCGGAAATCCTTCCCCCGAAGCCTGCCTTTCCCCAAAAACTAAGCGATACTCCGGAAAGGGAAATTTTGTCCTGAGGGGAGAATGGACGGTTTGAGTCCATCCTTTTTTAGGATTTTGGAATAATAGAGAACCTGGAGAAAAGATTGTTGAACGATGATGGCAACTTTCTGCGATATTCTTTGTATTGAAGGTGTTCCCGGATCTGGGAAAACCACGCTGGCCGGAAACGTGCAAAATCGATGCGCATCTGAAAACATCAAATCTTTTTGGGTGGTCGAGGAGAAAAAGGACCATCCCATAACCCCGGCCGAGCTTCGTCGATTGTCGAACCGAGATGACTTTGATGTGCGATGCCTCCGATCTTGGGCTTCATTTATCGACCGCCTCGATCAGGTGGCGATACTTGACGGTTGCGCCTTTCAGAGCACCGTCCGGTTCCTGTTAGCGAGTGACCGCTCAGTGGAGTTCATACGACATTATGTGAAAAGGTGGGAGGCCCTGTTGGGAGATGCAAAGGCCAAGCTGGTGTTTTTATACCTGCCGGATCTATTAGGTGAAATGAATAACCGGGTATTCGCCATACGGGGTGAGGACTGGGTGAGGAAGGTCTCAGGGTATGTGGCAGGCACACCCTATGCGATCCGCAAATGTCTGAGTGGCAGGCAGGGTATGGCGAAGTTCTGGTCACAATACCAGGATCTGTGCCTTGACCTCATGGCCGGATTGGGAATCCCCGTCCTTCAAATCCAGGTTTCAGAGGAAAATCGAGGTTCCCTTCACGACCAAGTCTATTCTTGGGCCTTTGAACGTCACTCCTGATCCTGAAAATTGATAAAATCTTTAAAATGAACTTGAATTATTCCAAATATTGACCTATATTTAGATCGATAAATAAGTCTAAATAAGGAGTCGAGTTATGAAAAATATTTCAGTGGCCAATGATATTGTCCCCATCGCCGAATTTAAGACCAGCATCTCAAAGTGGTTTAACAATCTTCAAAATACCGGGCATCCATTGGTTATCACCCAGAACGGAAAACCGGCCGGGGTATTATTGTCTCCCCAGGACTATGATGAATTGGTCTATCGAAAATCTTTTCTGGATTCTGTTGCCAGGGGGATTGGGGATGCCGATAACGGCAGGACTTATCGGGCCGAAGAGATCAAGGAGGCCTTGAGGTTAAGAAAGAAAAAGGGTTAACCGCGATGAAAATCAGATGGACCCAGGAAGCCCTTGATCGATTGTTAGAGATTGAAGCCTTTATCTCCTTGGACAGTCCTGAACGCGCCCTTAAATTTGTTAATGATATTATAGACCATACCGAAAAAGTATTATCTGACCGAATACGTTTGGGAAGAATGGTGGCGGAAATTTCCAATCCAAACATAAGAGAAATTATTTTCAAAAAATACCGAATTATTTACAGGTTGAACAAAAATCAGGTTGAAATACTGACCGTTTTTGAGGGGCACCGGCTATTGCGGATTGATGAAATTGAGGGGAAAAAGTGAAGGATACTAATCATTGTTCGGATTGCCGTGCTGAAAATCGTATTGAACATTTACGGTGGGGCCGGAAGCTGGAGTATTTTACCATTGGCTGGAATGTGGTGGAGGCCGGGGTAGCTATTGGAGCGGGCTGGCTGGCCGGCAGCATCGCCCTGATTGGTTTTGGAGCGGATTCACTCATCGAAAGCCTATCCGGCTCCATACTGCTCTGGCGGTTGTTTTCTCCTGTTCATGACCAGAGCCGCGAGCAAACCGCCCTTAAGCTGGTGGGGATCAGCTTTTTGATCCTGGCTGCCTATGTCGCCTTTGATGCCCTGAAATCCCTCCTGGCCTATGAACCGCCGGATACCAGCCCGGTCGGTATCGGGCTGGCCATTGTCTCTCTGATCCTTATGCCTATCCTGGCCCGGGCCAAACGCCGGTCGGCGGCGGACTTGAACAGCCGGGCCATGAAGGCCGACTCCCGGCAGACCGATCTTTGTGCCTATCTTTCGGCTATCCTTCTGGGAGGGCTGGTGCTCAATGCCCTTTTAAGCTGGTGGTGGGCCGATCCGCTGGCGGCCCTGATCATGGTCCCGATCATCGCCCGGGAAGGGTTGGAAGGCTTAAGGGGGGAGGTCTGCGACTGTCATTAGAAAACAATCAAATTTTTAAATAATAACCTGGTAAAAATATATCTCGCTAAGATTTATTATGATTTAAGCCAGATAAGCAATGTTAAGATTAAAGGGGGGATAGACGGTAAAAATTGATATTTTTAGAGTTCTAAAAAATTTTTTGATTGTGAAATGATAATAATAAATAACTTGTTGGATGGACTATTTAGGTAGTGTCAAAAGTTTTATGAAAAGTAGGAGTTGAAAGCATGAGTGGGGAGGTAGGGAGGCCGATAGCCAGCGGATGATGGATAAGGATAGGAGGTCTGTAAAGATAACAAGATAAGGAGAAAGATATCCCTTTAA
>JACQYK010000299.1 GCA_016208255.1 Deltaproteobacteria bacterium
ATGCCCTGCCTCGAATCAAACTTTGCTGGACTGGCCGGGATTGGGCGATAAGTCACCCTTTGGACAATCCCCCAAAAAAAGACCCCCCCGCTCCTCTTATGTCAATATTATTTTGAGACTGCTAATACCTGAGATTTAATTCGAAAATAGGATTGGAGGTCGCTCTGGCCCAGCCCTATTTTCATGCCGGCTTCCTATGGAAGCCCAAAAGGTTGGGCCGCTCGGCTTCGCCGAGCTTTCGAAGAGACTCCCTTTTGGGAGTCGATGGCCAACCGGCTGGTGCCACGCCCCAAAAGGCGGGGCATGGCGGTTTATCAAGGATAGGGTCTTCAACGCCCTCAACCTCAATTGGGGCCTTGTAGGGGCGGGTTTCAAACCCGCCCTTAAGGATCACCCATGTGACCAGGAGATATCCATGAGTCAATTAAAAATAACTGTAGTTAAAAAGGTAAATACGAACGATCTGTTTGGGAACAATCCTCCACTGACCGCAAAGGAAAACCGGATGACGCCTGAATGTGACCGATTTAAGACCGGTCAGGAATTTATATTGGATAATATTGACTGTCCTCCGGGTTTTTGTACTTGGGCCTTTGCCGATATCCAACGGGATATTGCCCATCTGTTTTTTAGGGGGAATTATCCGTGGGTAAAGGAAAAAGGAGCTACCCTGGCCTGTTGTACCGACGGCTTTCGGCCGGTTATTTTTAAAATCGAGAGGATTGAGGATTAAATTGAAGGTCCTGCGATTCATTCCTTTTTAGCAGCTTCCCTCTTTTCCGCTCCAGCCAGCAGAGAAATGGGGGCCGACCTTTTTTTCTCGCCCCGGAATATATGCTCCCTTCAATCCCCCGCCCCATTAAATGGTCAAGGTCCCCGGGCCATTTATTCGCCATTGGGCGTGACAGGGTTTAAACTTAATTTAATTGCAAACGTTCTGTTAAGTCAATTCAGAAACAACGTTATATATTGTCCCTCTTTTTCCAGCGGCCTTTTAATGGGTGAACCAACCCACCGAGTATCAGTTCTGTGATGATTAAATCTTTCCCTGTTCATTGATAAGTGGAGTCATGATCGGGATGAAGAGATAAAATTCGCATCCAGTCTCCTTCCCTACAAGCCAGCCCCCGGAATCCTTTGCCGATCCGAAAACTGTATAATTTTTCCCCGTGAGGGCCGGAACGGGATAATATTACCTCCCATTTCAATCCTCGGTCGTTATAAACCTGGTCCCAATCCATCTTGGATAGCTTTTTCAAGGTGCCCAGCACTTCTCTTTGTTCTTGTTTGGATAAACTGAATAAATTCTTTTGAAACACCGGGTTATTCAGATCGAGAAGGACTGCCTTTTTTGCAGTAGGATTCATTTTTTTAACCGGGAAGCGAGGGCCTTCAAGTTACTTTTCCGGGGGGGATTTTTTTCGGACCAGTCGACGGCTTCATCAATTTCGGTCCGAGTTTTGGATTGGTGCAACCATCGTTCGCTGTTAGGAACAAATTGTCCGACCTTGACTATCCATACTCCCGTTTCGATTTGGTCGATCAAGACCGTCTGGCCGGCGAATTTTTTCCCTAAGGAGATTTGCCCGCTTCGGCCGACAGATTTTATGACTTCCATGGTTACTCTCCGTTCATATTCTTATGATTTATGGTAGCATGAATGCATGAAAAGTAAAGAAAAATTTGAAATGGGGATCAGGCCTATTTTCATGATTGTTGGTGCCACGCCCCTGCGGGACATGGCGGTTTAGTTCATTTTCCTTGACCGTTTAGCGGACTTATTTTATAATCTTTCAATCAATAATTAAATTCTTTCCTAAAATGTGACGGTTGTAAAGAGAGATTTTTCTTTACGACTATTTCCTATAAAACGATCTCTGTCCTAACCCATTGGCTTGAAATAGATTTAAGTAAAAATAGTCACCTCCGCCTCAATTCTCCATCCTTAAAGGGGGAAATTAGTAAATCTGTTTTCTTCTCCCTTCCTGGTAGGGGTTCGAGGTGCTGGACATGAAAATAGTAATAATCGATGGGTAACCTCGGGATACTATTTTCTAATTAAACTTCATACCTTATCTGGAGGACTCATGGAAATTAAACATCCCCGGGAACTGGTCCGGGAGAAACCGGATAAACCGGCCTACATCATGGCTTCCAGCGGGGAAGTGGTTACCCGGCTTCAACTCGATCAACGGGCTAATCAATGCGCCCGCATGCTTAAAGACCTGGGGCTGAAAGCCGGGGACCACATTTCCATTTTCATGGAAAACAACCGTCAGTTTCTGGAGATCTGTGCCGCTGGAGCGCCAGGATAAGCCTGGTACATCTTGCTGACTGAAAGGAGTCAGTCATGGGAATTGCCCGTTCACCATGTAGCGGCGGACCCCTGCATGAGGGCAACTGAACGCAGGAAGCGGTCCGGTGACTGGGAACAATCCTGGTCGCGAAGGGGTGGAGAACCCCTGACCGCGAACGTGTGAGCCTTAGCGAAAGCGAACCTGATTCGGCCTCGTTACACAAAGTGGGTGTGG
>JACQYK010000300.1 GCA_016208255.1 Deltaproteobacteria bacterium
AGCTCTGTAAATACTCTCCTAACGGCTTGTGATAATCGGCGGTGGGCTCTAACCCGTAGACCACCTTCGATAGTCCTTGGGCCTCTCGGATCGCTTCCGTCTGGTCCCTCAACTTCCTAAACCCCTCTCCGCTATTTTCAAAGATCAGTCGCCTTAACAGCGTTTTCCCCGTGGCCGTTCCAAAAAAGGCGTGATGCCTTTCTTTGGCCACGTCGATTCCCACAATCAGATACTCCCTGGAACCCCGAATTTCTTTCTTGAGTTGACGAAAGTCCGCCAGTCTGATACTTTCTACTTCGTTCATAGAACGCCTCCTGTTTAAGAGTTTGAGTTTGGTGATGCTTACTTATTCTCTTAACAGGAGGATTCTTTTTGGGGTAGATTATATCTTTTCTTTACCTCTGTCAGGCTCCCGAGCCTACCCTTCGGTCCTTTAACTATATAACATTGATGTAAAATAACTTTCCAGTTACCCCTTGTTCACCGAATTCTGACTGAAATAAAATAAATTGTCTTTTCTTTTGTCTCCCCCCAAAATTAAAACCCCATCTCTTTTTATGATATGGGGTTTTTCGGTTTGCTTCATGGACTAGCCTTTTGGTTTGGGGTTGCCGGAATCATTAAAGCTAAAAATTTAAATTATATAATATAAACCATAACAAACGGTTAAAGTCAATCCTTTCTGGTCATCTGGTCTTTCTGGTCCGTTTGGTCTGTCTAGTCCGTCTGCTTTTTTGGGTCTGTCTGGTTTATTTGAAGAAAAGAAATTGCTGAGTGCTGGGGATGATTAAAACTTCTTTGAAATAACAGTTAGTTTGATAAACCTAACTTTACTTGCTAATTTTCCTGCCATACCGGGCCTGTTTTTCCTTCAAATCAAAGCGGGACTGTCGTCAGAGAAAAACAAGTGATTTTTCGTTTGGGCTTCATCGGTGGGGCCATCAAAGCCCGAAGGGCATCAAAGAAGATCTTGAACTGGCCATCAGACTTTTTCTCAAGGTTATCCAGACGTCGGGCCAGATCTTTATGGGAAATCATCATCTCCCTCAGTCGGGTAAATGTCCTCATGATCTGGATATTAACCTGAATAGCCCGTTTGCTATTAAGAATGCTGGAGAGCATAGCTACTCCGTTTTCAGTGAAGGCATATGGTAACTTTCTCGTACCTCCCCATCTTGATGTTCCAAATTGGAAGATCAAGTCTTTAACTTCTTGATTTGTCAATTGGAACAAGAAATCATCAGGAAACCGATCCCAGTTCCGCCTGACCGCCTTATTAAGATTCCCCGTGGTAACCCCATAGAGGACGGACAAATCCCTATCGAGCATGACCTTCCTGCCTCTAATAAGAAAGATTTTGCTCTCAATGATTTCCTGCGGAACCAAATCTTCTTTTCCCATTTGAAACCTCCCTGTTTTAGATCAATAAAAGATACTGGACAGCATATCCACGCCTTGCTCGATAAAAACGCGAACTTTTGGGGGGAGAATTTGATGTCGGAGGATATCACAATTTTTGATATGTTTCGAATCTCTTTATTCGCCCCTTAGAATTTGCTGGAGAGCATAGCTACTCAGTTAAGCCATATTGTCAGGTACCTGACTCCGCCTTTTTTTGAGGTGCCGAAATGGCACCTCAAACTTTCGAGAACGGCCATGGCCTGCATGGTCCCCCACTGCCAAAGGGGTGCCGGATCGAAATCGGTTTTGCCGGCACCTCCTCCTTGAGCCTTTCCAGTCCCTTGGCTTAGGGTTGATTTATGGTGAACTCTTTCCAGGACTTTCCGGACGGTGTTCCCAGTGTTTCACTACATTCCCTTTCTTTTTGAACGGATCAGGTTTGACGGCCTAATGGTTGTCCAATCGAGGGACTCTCTTCCAAATCGAGATTAAATTGCCGGGCGAAATGTTTAGCCATGACCGGCCTGAGGTCTGAAGTGGTTATCTGTTTACCCAAAAGTTTTTGCATGGAGGTCATCCGGACCCCGTTTAGTCCGCAGGGATTAATCAGGTCGAAATGGTGCAGGTTCGGATCAACATTCAGTGCCAGGCCGTGAAAAGAAATCCCTCCCTGAACGGCTACTCCGATGGAAGCAATTTTTTCCCTTTCCACCCAGACCCCTCGCTGACCGGCGTTCCGCTTTCCGGCCACATTAAAATCAGACAAGGTATTAAGGACAATTTCCTCTAATCCGTTGACCAGATCGATAACCGTCAATCCCAGGGTCCGCAGATTAAAAATAGGGTAGGCCACCAACTGACCGGGACCGTGATAGGTGATGAGCCCCCCGCGCTCTACTTTATGGACCGTGATTCCTTCTCCGCTGAGGACCTCTTCGGAGACCAGGATATCGGATGATTCCGCCCGCCGGCCCATGGTCAAGACCGGTTCATGTTCAAGGAGTATCAATACTTCCGGGAAAGGGCCCCGGCGTTTTTGGTCCACCAGTCTACGCATCAATTCAAGGGATTCCAGGTAAGCCAGGTGGGGGAGATTGAAGAACAGGGTGGAAAACATATTAACTCACCGGCGGGCGGACAGGAAAAGCTGTTCAGCCTGATAAGAGCTTCTGACCAGAGGGGCGCTGGCTACCCCGGAGAAACCCCGGGCCCGGGCCTCTTTTTCATACTCACAAAATTCTTCCGGGGGAAGATAACGGAAGATCGGATGGTGCCGGTGGGAAGGAGCCAGGTACTGGCCCAAGGTCAGGATCCGGCAGCCGGCTTCTCTCAGATCATCCATCACCCGCAGGACTTCTTCCTTTTTCTCTCCCAGCCCCAGCATTATTCCCGACTTGGTAACCAGGGGGGGAACATGGCCGGCGGCCAGGGACAGCAACTTCAATGACTGTTGATAGTCGGCCTGGGGGCGAACCGTCGGATATAACCGCGGCACGGTTTCAAGATTATGATTGAGAACATCCGGCAGGGTGTTAAGAATTTTCTCCAGGGCCTGCCAGTTGCCCTTTAAATCCGAAATAAGCAGTTCCACCCCCAGGCCGGGGCAACTCCGGCGGACGGCTTCCACGGTTTGGGCTATATGGCCGGCGCCGCCATCAGGAAGATCGTCACGGGTGACCATGGTCAAGACGCAGAATTTCAACCCCAGCCGGGCCACGGCCCGGGCCGTATGGACCGGCTCATCCGAATCAGGGGGATGGACGGTCGACTTGTCCACCGCGCAGAAGGTGCAGCGCCGGGTACACCCTGGGCCCAATAAAAGAAAGGTGGCCGTACCCCGGCCGAAACATTCCAGCTGGTTGGGACAAAGGGCTTCTCCACAGACGGTGTGAAGCTGGTTTTCCCGGACGGTCGATAAGACTTCCGACAGGGAACCGGAATCCCCCATCCTCCGTCGGAGCCAGGAAGGTTTTTTTTCAGATAGAATCATTACTTTCCCTAATCAAGCTATGTTATTATAAATAATATACTACGAACCATTCTAATTTAGGGCTTAACAGATATCTTTACGTTTTAACCTTGATAAGAATCGGTCATTTTATAATATTTTCTTGACTATTAGTCGATTATCGACTAATAGTCAAGAAAATATTAACATTCAACTCTTCCCAAGAGGTGAAAACTATGCCGGCCAACCGTCTATTAAAAGAAAGAAAAGCCCTTAACCGGCGGACCATCCAGGAAGTCGCCCGAGAGATCTTCTTTGAAAAAGGATATACCAATTCGACCATTGAAGAAATAGCCAAGCGGGCCGGGATGGGAAAAGGTTCGGTTTATTATTATTTTAGTACAAAAGATGAGATATTTCTATCATTAACTTTTCCTCTTTTGGATAAAATTAATGAATCCTTGAAGGGTATAAAAAAGAAATTAGAGAACCGACGCTATAAAAATTGCAAAGATATTATTATGGCTTTTTATAATCATTTTATGTCTGTTTATGATTTCGACTCAAAAGGACTACGAATTCTCCAGGCCATTCAACAGGAAGATCTTTTCTTTTCCATGTCGGAGGAAACCCGAGACAAATTCTCGGTCCAAGCAAGAATTGGTTTTCAATTAAGCCGGGAAATTCTTTCTAAAGCGATGGAAATGGATCTGTTTCCGTCTTTGAATCCATTTGAAGTCATTGATTCTCTCTGGGGAGCCTTTATGGGAATCGTCCAACTAGAAGAGAATAAATCCAGGATATCAGGGAAAAGTCACTTAAAGAACACCATCAAAATGTCCTTTTCTTTCTTGGCTGAAGGGATCTGCTCTATTAAGAATCCCCATTAATCCAGAGAGGTATCGGATTCACTTTTGGAGCCTGAAACAATATAAGATCAAGAGGAGATATCTATGGCCAGATTGCCTTTAATCGAACCGGAACAAGCCACCGGAGACGTGGCCAGGGCCTTAGCCGGTCTACCCGTAAAGCTGAATATCTTTAGAATGATGGCCCATGCCGAATCTTGTCTTGTTCCGCAGATGAGACTGGGAACCGCCATTTTATCTCGGCAGAAGCTGGGCCATCGCGAAAGGGAACTATTAGTCCTGCTGGTCGCCGCCCTGGAGAACGGGAAATATGAATGGCTTCAGCATCTTTCCATTGCCGAAGGCGCTGGTGTTCTCCCGGCTCAAATCAAAGCCATTGGTGATGGGGAAATAGCCTCTTCCGTTTTTGAGGAAAAGGATCAGGCCCTTCTCGCTTTCGCCAAGGAAGTGGTTGAAAAAGTCCGGGTCAGGGAAGAAATCTTTCTTGAGGTTCAAAAATATTTTTCAGATCAGGAAATCGTCGAAGCCATTTTGGCCATCGGATTCTACATGACCATGACACGGCTGACCGAGGCTACCGAAACAGATCTCGATCAGGCCGGCGGGATGGCCATCTTTGACAACCTTCAACATCAGAAATACAAAAAAGAAAAAAATAAAACTGCTTCTGATAAATATTAAATGATCCTCGATGTTGAAGAACGGCGCTGGCCTCCTCGCGGTTACGCCACCCGGATTTTAATCTTTCGAAATAACGGCTCTTTTAAAAGGAGAAGGTTATGACCACTCAGATTCCACTTCCGGATTTTGAAAAACTTCCCGATGAAACTAAAAAGGTCCTGGAAGCGAGCCCATTGAATGTGTTTTTTATGATGGCTAACGCGCCAGCGAGTTTTAATAGTTTAGCCAAATTAGCCAATTCTATCTTACGGCATAGTAGTTTTGATCCTCGAAAACGTGAAATTGCCGTACTCAGGATCGCTCAGGTGACGAATTCTATCTATGAATGGACTCACCATGTTGAGGTGGCGAAGCGCTGTGGAGTTAAAGAAAGTGAAATAGAAATAATTAAAACCGAGAACCCTGTACACTCTTTAGGAGAAGAAGGCAATCTCCTCTGCCGGGTGGCGGATGAAATCAGCAACAATGTTCGCCTCAGTGATGAAGCTCTAGGACAAATCATTGATCTTTATGGTGTGCGTGGTGCCACAGAACTCATTTTGTGTGTGAGTTATTTCAACATGATCAGCAGATTCCTGGAATCCACGCGGGTCCCTCTTGAGGATGATGCGGAATTTAAGAAAATTCATCAGATACCTGGGTCATGAGTCATGCACTAACGAAAATAAGAAATTAGCCCCGACCCTTACGGCCAAGAACTCTCTCCTGCCGGGGGTATTTATATTTGTTTCGGTCAAGTATCAAAGAGAAGGGAGAAGGTTTGGAATGAAAAGATTACAGGATAAAGTGGCGGTTGTTACGGGAGGTGGATCGGGCATCGGCAGGGCCATAGGTCTGGAATTCGCCAGGGAAGGTGCCCATGTGGTCGTGATTTCAAATGTGGGGCAGGAAACAGAGGATGTGGCTCAAGAAGTGCGAAGCCTGGGCCGTAAAGGAATCGGAATAGTGGCCGATGTGACGGATGCCGAAAGAGTCAAGTCCATAGCGGATGAGGTGAACAGGAAATTCGGGAGGACGGATATACTGGTCACATCAGCAGGGGTGATGGGTGAGCGTAGTCTCATCTTCAAGACCAGTGAAGAAGGCTGGCGCAGAACTATTGAGATTAACCTCAATGCCGGTTTCTATTGCATCAAGGCCTTTCTTCCCAAAATGATGGAGCAAAAATCCGGAAGGGTTATCATGATTTCTTCCGTTTCAGGAAAACTCCCGGCGGGGAGGAATGCCGATTATGCCGCCTCTAAACACGGCCTTATCGGCCTGACCAAGTGTTTGGCCATTGAGATGTGTCTCTTGGGACTGCCGGGCATCACGGCAAATGCCATTTGCCCGGGACATACGGATACGCCGATGATCTCGGCTATCACGGAACATCTTCGACCCCGGACCGGTGATACGGCGGAGAAATTCAAGGAGGAAAGAATTGCCTCGACCTGTCCTCAAAAACGGCTGCTTGATCCGGCGGAGATTGCCTATATGGCGGTCTATCTGGCCTCGGATGAGGCGAGGGGGGTGACCGGGCAGGCCATGAATGTCGACGGCGGGTTGGTTCTATTCTAAACCGAAGAACGACGCGAAAGGAGATCAAAATGAGCGCTCTGAAATTAGGACCCGTGCGGCAAGTCGGTTATGTTGTAAAAGATATCGAAAAGGGGATACAAGAATGGCTTAACCTTGGGGTCGGCCCATGGTTTTATGCGGAAAAGGTGTCGGTCCAGGACTTTCAGTATATGGGCAAGTCTTCCGATATGCAGATGTCCGTAGCCTTGAGCAATTCGGGATATATGCAGATAGAACTCATCCAGCAGAGAGACGAAACCCCGTCATTATACCGCGATTTTCTCCAGACCTGCGGAGAGGGCATACATCACGTATCGCATTGGGTGGAGGACTTTGACGAAAAGAGCAAAACGCTCTTTGACCTGGGATACACCATCGGCCATTCAGGTAATATAGGGCGAAAAAATGGTCGGTTCGCCTACTTCTTAAATGAGAAGCTTCCAGGAACCATCATCGAAATCTCGGAAATGAGCGGCTTTAAGGAAAAATATTTCAAATCGATTGCCGAGACCTGCCTGGATTGGGACGGTTCCGATCCAATCCGTCGCTAGGGAAAGAATTTAACAATAAAACCAATATCATAGTGAACGTAATAAAAAAGTTTCCATCCCCCTCACCCCAACCCTCTCCCGCAAGGGGAGAGGGGGTTCTTTTTCTTTCCCCTCCCTTGAGGGGAGGGGACGGAGGGGAGGGTGAGTTATGTCAACTTATTTATTTCTTTTTGCTATAGTTATTAGTCGCTTAGCAAACCAACATCGACAAGGTTTTATCGATTTTTTCTTAGACAAAGGGAATCTCATTAAGTGTCTCCCCGGCGAAAGCCGGGGTCCAGGAGAAAATTAAATTCCTATCGGCTTGATGAGGCTTCCAATGCCTTTGGACGGATGGCGAGGAACGAGCACTTCGGGAAGATCGTCCTGTCGATCGCAGACCAACGCCATTACCACACCGGCTCACGGGACAGCCTTTGATATTGCCGGAAAGGGAATTGCAAGCCCCGAGGCCATGAAACAGGCTATCATTGTGGCCGCGAAAATGGCCGGTTGGAGAAAAAACTAAGGAAGGCCTGAGCGACACTTTTGACCCTATCCTCAAATCCGGGAATAAGGAGAAACACGGTACCTGGAGTTGTATGGATATTGAAGCAATTAAGAACATGATCAAAAGGGAGGGGGATAATAATGACCGTTAAGAAGGTGACGGTGGTGGCCGGAGAGGACGCCGCCCCTGAGGCGATGGAATCCAGTGTGGAGCTTTTGGACAAGATGGGTCTGGGTATCGAGTGGATCTGGCCCCTGGTCGGCAACGAAGCCACAGCCAGGGGATTGCCTCCTTTCCCGGAGGAGGCCCGGGCCCAAATCGATGCCGCCGATGCAACTTTCTTCGGGGCCACCTCGGGACCGACCGTTCCGGTCCTGTTTTATCTGCGATGGGGCAAGGAGACCTATGCTAATGTTCGGCCCACCCGCTGGATCCCGGGATTTCGCTCCTCCCTGGCCAAACCTCAGGGGATTGATCTGGTGATCATCCGTGAAAATCTCGAAGACGCTTATGTCCTTATTGAAGGAGAAGTGGCCGACCTGGCGCCTCTTAATCTGACCAGTTTAACCACCCAAAAAAAAGCCCATGAACTGGGGGAGGGCAAGTTCGCGGTCAAGATCATTACCCGAAAAAGGTCCGAGGAGGTCCTTCGCTTCGGGTTTGATCTGGCCCGGCGGCGGAAGGCGGAGGGGTTTCCCGGGAAGATTACCGTTTCGGCCAAATGGAATATGCTGTTCCAGACGGATGGATTATTTGTGACCGTGGCCCGGGAACTTTCTCCGGAATATCCGGATATTTCCCTGGAAACGCTGATTGTGGATGATTTTGCCCACCGGCTGGTCTCGAACCCTCATTCTTTTGATGTGGTGGTCCTGCCAAACCTCTACGGAGACATTCTTTCCGATGCGGCGGCAGGTTTAGCCGGGGGGCTGGGACTGGCCGCCAGCGGCTGCTATGGCCGGGATTATGCCTATTTCGAATCGGTCCACGGCACTGCCCCGGATATTGCCGGAAAAGGCATCATCAATCCGACGGCGAGCCTGCTCAGCGCGGTATTAATGCTGGATTATCTGGGATACAGCCAGGCCTCCAAGTCATTGCGGGAGGCCATCGAAACGGTGTATAGGGAAGGCCGAAAGTTAACTCCGGATCAGGGTGGAAAGAGCTCAACCCGGGAGTTTTGCGCTGCCGTGTGGGGGAAACTGAAATGAAACCGGAACAAAAAAATGACAGTCTTTTTGAAAAACTCTGGGCCGGCCATGTTATTGAACATCTGGGCGACGATATGGACCTGATTTATATCGATCGTCACCTGCTCCATGACCTGAGCGGTCCGGCCTCATTGGGGCAGCTTATAGAAAAAGGGTTACCCCTCCATTCGAAAGCCCAAACCTATGCCGTCCCCGACCACAGCGTCTCCACCGAACCGGGGCGCACCGCCGATTCCACCGAAGTGAGTAAACAGCTTCTGATTCCTCTGCGCAACTATTGCCGGGAGTTGGGGATAAGGCTGTTCGATTTGAACAATGAAGAGCAAGGGATTGTTCATGTGATCGGACCCGAACTGGGACTGACCCTGCCCGGATGTTCCATCGCCTGCGGGGACAGCCATACTTGCACCCACGGGGCCTTTGGCGCCCTGGCCTGGGGGATCGGCAGCACCGAGATCACCCAGGTTTTAGCCACCCAGGCCTTGATTGTGGAAAAACCTTTGTCCATGAGGGTCTTATTCCGGGGAAGGCCCCCAAGGGAAACGAGCCCCAAGGATTTGATCCTTTACCTGATTGGAAAGCATGGGGCCAAGGGTGGCACACGGCATGCCGTGGAGTTTGCCGGGGAAACTATTGAAACCATGTCCCTGGACGGACGTTTGACCGTCTGTAATCTGGCCGTTGAGTTCGGGGCTAAATTCGGGTTCATTGCCCCGGATGAAAAGACGTATCAATACCTTAAGGAGCGACCCTATGCGCCCAAAGGCCGAAGCTGGGAAAAAGCGGTGGAGGCCTGGCGCAGACTTCCCAGTGGGCTTTCAGCCGGATTTGACAGGGAAATAACCATCGAGGCGACAATGGTTAAACCCCAGATTACCTGGGGGACCAGTCCGGAAGAGGTGATTCCTGTTGATGGACGAATTCCATCTCTCCGGGAGGCCCCTGACGAAAAGACGGCCGAGGCCTGGAAAAAATCCCTGGCCTATATGGGGCTCTCCGGCGGGTCCCCGATCGAGGGACTTCCCATCGAACATGTTTTTATCGGCGCTTGCACCAATGGTCGCCTTTCCGATCTGACGGCCGCCGCCGAGTTAGTCAAGGGGCGGAAGGTCGCGGCCAAGGTCCGGGCCTGGGTCGTGCCCGGCTCAAAGGCGGTTAAACGGGAAGCCGAAGCGAAGCAGCTTGATCGGATTTTTAAAGAGGCCGGTTTTGAATGGCGCGAACCGGGGTGTTCCCTGTGCCTGGGCATGAACGGCGAGCTGATCCCGTCCGGCGAGCGCTGCGTTTCCACCTCGAACCGCAACTTTGTCGGACGGCAGGGACCGGGGGCAAGAACACATCTGGCCAGCCCACGAACCGCAGCCGCTGCGGCAATCGCCGGCAAGATTATCAGCGCATCAGAACTGGGAGGATAAGACCATGGAACCTTTTAAAACATTGAACTCAAAGGCGGTTCCCTTGATGGGTGATAACATCGATACGGATGTCATCACGCCCATCGGGCGGGTCATGGAGGGCTTGAAGGCGATTATTGAATTTGCCTTCGAGCCCTTGCGTTTCGATGAAAGCGGGGCTTTGCGCCCGGACTGTCCGCTGAACGACCAACGCTATGCCGGCGCCAAGATTCTCCTCGCCGGTGACAACTTTGGCTGCGGCAGCTCGCGGGAAACGGCGGTCTGGGCTGTCGCCGGATTAGGATTTCGTTGTGTCATTGCCCCGAGCTTTGGGGATATTTTTTATTCGAGTTGTTTTAAGAACGGCCTTTTGCCCATCGTGCTGCACAGGACAGGCGTCACCGAACTGGCCGAGCAGGCGGAGGATGGCGGAAACGAAATCACCGTCGATCTTGAAAACCAAAACGTTTCCAATGAAAAGGGGCGCTATCCCTTTGAAGTCCCGCTGCTACGCAAAGAGGCCTTGCTTTCGGGTATCGACGATTTAGGCTTAATCCAGCGGCGGATGAACAAAATCGTCACCTTTGAAAAAGAGGATCTCCGACGAAGGCCATGGGTCTATCTCGTATCCAATCCGCTGCCTTAGAGGGGAAATATTATTAATGGAGGAAGTCTAAAAAAGTCAAGACTTTTTTAGACTTCACTCTAAATTTGACTGTACCGGCGGGTCCTCTCTTCTTTTTTGTAAAGAGATGGGCAGATCCCCTACCAGGACGTCGGCCATCCCGGATGCCAGGGTTTTTCCAACTCGAAGGCCCGGGCGGCCTGAAGCACCAGGTCTTCCCGAAACCGGGGTCCGACAATCTGGAGTCCAATGGGCAGGCCGGCCTTGGACAACCCGGCCCGGACGGTTGCCGCCGGATGCCAGGAAAGGTTAAAAGGGACGGTAAAAGAGGCCACGGCTGCCGGGTACTGTTTACGGCCCTCTGTTTCTTCCGGAAAAGGTCCACCCGCAGGAGGCGGGTCGAAGGGGACCGTGGGTGTTACCAGAAGATCCACCATCTCAAAAGTTGCCGCGCACCAGTCATTGAGCTGCGCCCGTTTAACTTCCATTTGACCAAACTGCTCGCAGGTCAGGTCCCTGGTGCTCTTGGGCCCGGCCAAAAAAGACCGTCCGAATTCCTCTTCGTGTTCTTCAAAGAGATGGCATAACCTGGAGGCCAGTTCAAAGGCCGCGAACATTCCCCACTCTGGCAAGAGCAGGGGCGGGCCTCCCTTGATCTCTTTAATCCGGTGTCCTAGCTGTTTAAAAACCTTTACCCCTTCTTCAACGGCGGAGGCGATATCCGACTGGACAACGGCATAACCCAGGTCCGGAGAAAAACCGATGCGCAACTTTTGGGAAAGAGGTTTTTTTACTGTTTTAAAATAAGAAAGACCGGGGTTTGGAAGGGATTTCGGGTCATAAGGTGAGTATCCGGCTACCTGGTCCAGAAAAAGGGCCGCATCTTCCACTGTTTTGGTCGTAGCCCCGTAATGAGTCGTATCTCCATAAATCCAACGGGTTATGGGGCCGACCGGGACCCTGCCATATGACGGTTTAAGCCCAAAAGCGCCGACAAAACTGGCGGGGATGCGAACCGATCCTCCCCCGTCGCTGGAGGTGACCAGAGGAAGAACCCCGCCGGCCAAGGCCGCTGCCGATCCCCCGCTTGAACCTCCGGGAGTGCGTGTCAGATTCCAGGGAGACCGGGTCACCCCATAGACCCGGTTTTTGGTAATCGCGGTATATCCGAACTCCGGCGCGTTGGTTTTGCCGACCACGATGGCCCCGGCGGCCCGGAGACGCTGGACCTGGGTGGAATCCCGTTGGGCCACCTGGTTGCGAAAAGGTAAGGACCCCATGGAGGTCACCAGTCCCCTGGCATCTTCAAGATCTTTAACCCCCAGGGGAATCCCTTCCAGGGGTCTGGCCTCCCCCCGCATGACCCTTCCTTCTGATTTTTTAGCATTAGCCAGAAGGAGCTTTTCATCATACCTGGCCACTACCGCGTTAAGATCGGTATTGGTTTGTTCGATGCGCCTGAGGGTGGCTTTCATAAGCTCCACAGGAGAAATTTTCTTTTTCTTTATCGCTTCAACCAGTTTAACCAGAGTGAGTTTCGCCAGATCTTCCATGTTGCCTCCCTAAAGCCGGCTGGCCCCGCCCAGGGCCAGGGTCTCATTGACCCCGTCTTCGATCATGGCCGCCCGGGCATCGCGAAATATTTTTTCAATGACGTATTCCCGGGTCAGGCCGTTCCCGCCGAAAATCTGGATGGCCTGACTGGCGGTACGGAAGGCAGTCTCGGTGCCGAAAATCTTGGAAGCAATAGCATACTCCAGGACCCCGGGCAGCAGGGCCTTGGACTGCGTGCTGTTATAGATCATGGACCTTCGGGACAGGGAGCGCGAGGCCTCGACGGCGGTGAACATCTCGAACAGCTTGAGCTTGATATTCTGATGCTCGATGATGGGTTTCCCCCCCTGGATGCGCTGTTTGGCATAGTTAAGGGCCTCGTCATAGGCTGAATGGGCGCAACCGGTGAAGCAGACGCCCATCCAACCATTGGCCCCGGTCAGCTGCATGTCAATCATGACCTTGTACATCTCCGGATCGGCCACCACCATCATTGATTTGGGGATCAGCACGTTATCAAAGAAGATTTCACCCTGATTCAAGTCCCGCTGCCCGATCTTGTCCAGGGGCCTGCCGCGCGAGACGCCGGGCAGGTCGAGGGGGATGGCGGCGATACCTCCGGCGCCCGGGCCCTTAGCCGGGTCCAGATTGACGAACAGGGCGGCGTGGGTGGCTACCGTCCCCATACTGACCCAAGCCGCCTTCTGGCCGTTAATGACATATTCGTCGCCCTGAAGCGTTGCCCGCACCTGGGGGGAGCAGGCCGGATTGGAGGACATCGCCTCGTCCAGGAGCAGCCAGTCCGAGCCGTGGTCCGGTTCGGTGATGGCCCAGCAGCCGGTCATCTTGGCCTCGGTGTCTTGGTAGAAGGCCAGGGTCCATCCCTGCACGGCCGGGTCAGGCGAGAGCATTGCGTAGTTATAGGGCGTAGTGCAGACTCCCCAGGCCACGGCCAGGCCAGGCGAGGCATAGCCCATGGCCTCGGTGACCAGGGCCACGGACATCGGATCCAGTTCCATGCCGCCCACCAATTGAGGAAAGCCCAGGCGGTGGTACCCCAGTTCGTATGTTTTTTTCAGCACGTCCCAGAAGACGGACCCCTTGGCCACGACGTCTTCGGGCCGGGGCATCCTGTCCAGAGCGATGGCCGCCGGCCGCCAGACTTCCATAAAGAACTTTCGGGACGAATCCCGGAGGGCTTTCTGTTCTTCCGTCAAATTAAGGTTCAATTCAGTAATACCCATGATGTCCTCCTTTTTCAAAAATGTGAAATGGTAAGACGTTAGACCTCTAAAAAAAATTAAAAGTATTTTGAACTTGAAAAAACTAAACTGATACGTGAAATGATTAATGGACCCCTGCCTGTCTGCCGGTCCGTCAAAGTCTGGGGGCGCTCATCGGTCCGCCCTGGCCTGGTCATGGTTTAGAGATTGAGGTCTTCGGGAGTCCGGGCCGTCCGGGCCTTCTCCACGACCTCCTCGAACCCGGCACCCAAATCCGCGCCCAGCTCCTTAGCGCGCTTCTTGGCCCACAAGCCGATGTTGCGGCGGTCGCTGTAAAAGTTATTGGGCTGTGGCGTATGTGTGTCGAAGTCCTGAAGGCGTTGGCTCTCAGTCTTGTGCAGAACGAAAGGGGACAGCACCCGGGTCAATCGATTCCCGCCGCAGAAGGCGCACTGAACCTCTTTTTTTTTTTCTTTCTTGAGGATCAGCCTGCTGATGATTCTTCGGCAGGACTGACACTCGTATTCATAAATGGGCATTTGATCTCCTCAGGCCTCCAAAGCGCTATTACCCTATCTCCAATATCTCTTCCGCTAAAAGCTCCGTATAGGTTTCGTCATCCATCCCCAGAATCTCTTTGCAAACGTATTCGGTGTGCTCACCAATACGAGGAGCGGGTCTGCTAAGCGTCCCTGGTGTTGCCGACAATTTATAGGCAAAGCTGTCGTAGGCATTGTGGCCTGTCTCACAATGATCAAGATAGACGTAGTATTCTCTGGATTTCAGGTGGAGATCATTGACCAGAACATCTTCCCCGTCCTGGACCACCCCGGCCGGAACCCCAGCCTTCTGCATCAACAGCATTACTTCCTCGGCACTTCGAGAACTCGTCCACTCTTGTACCCTTTGGTCAAGCTCATCCTCGTTTTCTTTCCTGGCCAGAAGACTTGAGAATTTCGGATCAGCGGTCCAGGGGGAATTGCCGATCACTTCTCAGAAGGCCTTCCATTGTTCATCATTAAGCCGCATGGGGGAGACGATTGGCCGCCCTCTCCTTAATTCGCCCATTGACCGTATAATCCAAAATAGCCGTCTCTAATATCGTGGCCGCTGAGGCGATCTGGGCCATGACAATGTGCATCCCTCTTCCGGTCTTCTTCCGCCGCCGAAGGGCCCCGATCAGGGCGAAAGCCAGTTGTCCGGAATTAATCACATAATCGGTATAGTTGGTTCCGGTCCCGACTGGAGGACGATCAGGAAATCCCGATACATAACTCAGCCCTCCCGAGGGGGTGATCGTCGCCCCAAAACCGGCACGATTACGGTGGGGACCGATTAATCCCTGCATGGGTTGATCCGCCCAGATAAGATCCGGTTTTTCTTTGGCATATTTTTCGTAATCGAGTCCCAGTCGGTCTTTCATTTGCGGAGAGAAGTTCTCGACCACGACATCACTGGAATAGATAAGCTTGTCGTATACCTCCTTGGAGCGGGGATTGGCCAGGTTCAGCCCCAGGCAGAGTTTAGAGCTGTTCATATTGTTGAACCAACCACCGACATTCAAGCTTTCTTCTTCTTTGCCGACCGTCAAAGGGCTGGCGATCCTGATCCCATCAGGGTGGGTTGCGGATTCCATTTTAATCACCTCGGCCCCGTGATCGGCCAGGCACTTGGTGGCCACAGGACCGGCTGCAAACCATGAAAAATCACAAACCCGAATGCCTTCAAACGGCAACCTCGCTTTTTCCATGATCTCCTCCTATATCGCGCCTTCTTGTTTGAGCAGAATGAGTCTTTCCGTTGAATATCCCAATTCTTTTTCATAGATTTCCGAATTATGTTCTCCGATAAGGGGCGCCCTCATAGAGATGCGCCAGGGGGTCTCAGACAGGTGATAACAGGGCGGACCGGGATATTTCAGGGTTTGGCCCAGTTCGGGATGCTCGACGTCCTGAAAAAAACCTAATGCTTCAAATTGCGGACTTAGAGCCAGATCTTTAACACTCTGGACCGGAACCATCATAACCCGTCTTTCTGACGCCTCATCATAGATCTGATGTTTCGTCTTATCACCGAGGAAGGTCTTTAACAACCCATGGATATGGGCGAACTGTCCGAGAAGAGTCATGAGCCGGGGCGGATCGTTGGCCAGGGCAACCAATTGTCTGAAATTCATAATCAGCTCCCAAATCTCATTCCATTTCGGATCCTTCAGATCCCCGGCCTTTCCCTCACTGTCCATCCATTCGACGATGACATCCCAATTGGCCCCGAACCCTGCTACAACAAAAGAGAATATGTACCCGTCCCGGCATTGGTACATGCCCAAGCCGGGGACAACGGGTTCAACCCTTCCCATCCTCGTCCTGATCTCTTTACGCATATCAAAGTGCTGCATGGCCGTTTCCATTGCTATCAGAACGGATTCCTGAATGGAGACATCCACCTGCTGCCCGGTACCGGTCATTTCCCTGGCATACAGGGCAGTCATGGTCCCAACCGCCGCCTGAACAGAGGCTGAATGATAGGCTTGAGAACACCCGATTCTATAGGGAGGATCCTCAGGAAATCCGGCCAGGAACATCAATCCGCCCATGGCCTGGGCCACCATGTCTGAGCCGGCAAAATCCCGGTAAGGACCGGTTTGACCGAATGGAGTAATCGAGGTCAGAATCAGTGCCGGGTTTATTTGGCTCAATACTGAATAACCAAGTCCCAGCTTTTCGAGGTATCCGGGAGAGAAGGTTTCAAGGACCACATCCGCTGTTTCAACGAGTCTCTTAAAAAGCTCTTGGCCGTCCGCATTTTCAAGGTTAAGGGTGATCCCCCTTTTACTGGTGTTATATTGAAACCAGTAAAGACTTTTCTGAGGATCCGGCTCATCTTTGTAAAAGGGTCCAAGATTTCTCATGGGATGACCGCCAGGCGGCTCAAGGCGAAGGACATCGCCCCCGTGGTCGGCCAAGAGCTTGGCGCAATAAACCCCCTTCTCATCCGACAGATCCAGAACGCGAATATCACCCAAAAGGGTCTCATTTCTATCCATCCGGAGGACCTCCTTTCTACTGCAATAGTTTTGTTAAAAACTGTTTCATGATTGACGTAATAGTTGAAATTCCTGACAGTTATTCTGATAAAAAACAATGTCGATTCAGGAAACAACGTTCCAGCCTAAAAAACAAAACCCCATATTCTTTTTTCAGAACAATGGGGTTTTGTTGAGCTGCTTCAAGGATCATCCTCTCAGGGTTTGGATTTCCACCTTTTAAGAAGCCGATTTAGGTTAACTTTAAAACATAAGAGCCGGTTAAAGTCAACCTTTCTGTCTGAAGATGTTTTAAGATTACTAGGGCACCAGGGCCACTATCCGGGCCGGGGCGGCACTGCCCCCCTTGATCTTCAAGGGAAAGCAGGCCACTTTGAATCCATAGGAGGGGAGGCCTCCCAGGTTCACTAATCGTTCGATCTGGGCATACGGCAAATCAGCCTGATGGGCGGCCCAGAATACCCTCGGTTTTCCGCTGCTCAAGGCCTCCTGGGCCTGCCGGTCCAAGGGAGTGTCCCAGCCCCAGGCATCAATTCCCATAACCCTGATCCCTTGATCAAACAACCAATGGGTGGCTTCGGCGGTAACCCCGCAGCCCCGGAACATATAGTCCGGTTGTCCATAAAAGGAGTCTCTTCCGGTCCGGACCATGACGATATCCAGGGGTTTCAAGGTATATTGGATACGCTTAAGTTCGTTTTGAGCATCCTCTGCGGTCATCCCATCCGCATCGGCCTTGTGGGTCATATCCAGGATCACCCCGTCACTGAAAAACCATTCCAGAGGAAGCTCATCAATGGTTTCAGATCTTTTCCCCTGAATCTGGCTGTTGTAATGCCAGGGGGCAGCAATGTGGGTGGTGCTATGGGTCCCCAAATTGGTGATCCTTTCCACGGCCCAGCCTTCCCCATGAAAAAGCAGATCGGGCGGAACATTAAACATTCCCTGAATGCCAGCCGCACCCTGGGCATGGTACTGATACTCGATATCCGTTCTCAAAAACTCCTGCACTCCTTCCGGACTGGGCGCAATCAAAGCCGATAAATCGATGAACTTCATAAAGCACTCCTCCCTTTTTCATTTAATGAAAAGTGTATTTCTGTCTAAGCCTAAATTCTAATTGTTCACCTGAGAAGGGCTCGTAAAAAGTCGCCCAAGGCCCCTTTGCGTCATTCCCGTGAAAACGGGAATCCAGTGTTTTTAGTTAGTTACGGATGATCTGGATTCCCGCATGCGCGGGAATGACGATTTTTACGAGTCTGTCACCTGTTATTTACCACAAATATCCAGAGTAGACAATCCTGCCTGTCCGGAGATTCAGGACCCTCTTTCTTTTCCTCAGCCCCTTTAAAGGTCTCCCTGCTGGATCATGTCGATGAACTCCGGCAGCATGAGAATCTTGACCTGCCTGTCCTTGGGCATGTTGAGGGTCGCCTGGCCATAACAGCCCGTGCAGATATGGACCATACAATCCGTTTTGACCTGACCGATCATATGGGCCAGGCCCTCCGGCTTGTAACAGCAGGCGGGGGCGCTGATCCGGTTGATGGAAAGCCCTTCGATCTTGCCAAAAACCATATTGGTTGATTTCAGGTCCATGGGGATGTCGGCAAACTTCCGGTGAAGCCTGTAGCAGCCGGCGTAATAGTCGATTTCTTTAGGCCAATGAAGTGCGCCGACTGCCTCGGAGAGGGCCTGGGGAAAAAAGATAATGTCCTCATCAGGAAAAGCCTGTTTGTAAATGGGGTAGCAGGGGGAGCAGAAGAGGATCAGCCTCCGGCCCCCCAGCCTTTTCATCTGCTCGATATTCAGGCTGGTGAATTCTTTTGAATAAGAACGGCATTCCCCCATCGCCTCCTCGTCCCTGGCCTGGATGGCCGGGCGATAGAGGTAATTTCCGCAGCAGTACTCCCGGGAGAGAAAGGTGAAGTCCATCCCGCCCCGCTCCAGGATACGGGCCAAGGTTTGAATCACCGAAGGCATGAGCCTGAGATTCTGACAGCCCATGATGACGATATTTTCTGCCGGGCGATCATAAGGAAGGCCCAGCGAGGCCATAACTTCCACCCGGTTGGGCTGATCCTCCAGGGCATGGCCGGTAGACCGGATATCCTTAACCATCTGTTCATTGATCAGCGGGTGCATAATTCATCCTCCTTGAGTATTTTTCATATCTTCCCTCGTATTATCAACTGAAAATTTTTTAACCTGTTACCTAAAAGGAAAGTGTTCAGACAGAAATGGGTCACGGACATTTCACGCTCTTCCGGCGTTTCCTGGAAGGGGAGGTAACGACCGATTATGCCCCTTTGGGATCAGCTACCTCCCCTTTGAAAATCACACCCCCCTCAATGGCCTTAGCCACCTCCACCTCATTCATACCCAACTGCCCCTTGAAGACATAATCCGTATGCTGTCCAAACAAAGGGGCCGGTTTAAGAGTGGGAGCGGGCGTGTCTGACATCTGATACCTCGGCCCGATCAGGTTCATTTTTCCGGCTTCAGGGTGCTCTATCGTCTGCCAGAATCCCCTTTCCTTCAGATGGGGGTCGTCAAACAACTCGGCCATGTTCAAAACCGCTCCGGCCGCGACACCTGCATTTTGCAGGAGGTGCATGGCTTCGTACTTATCTTTTTCCATAGTCCAGCCCTCTACCAGCCTATCCAGTTCGTCCTGATGCTGCAGGCGGTTGTAAAGATAAGTAAATCGCTTTTCCTGGGTCCAGGAGGGATTCCCTATGACCCGGCAGAAATTTTCCCATTCTTCATCCGAGCCTACGGCAATGGTGATCCATTCGTCCTCGCCCCGGCATCGATAGCAGCCGTGGGGGGCCATGGCCTCCTGGAGGTGCCTGTTCCCTTTGTGCTCCAGGGACCGACCGTTGATGGTGTAGTCCAGGATGGCCGGCCCGACGAAATTTATGGCCGATTCCATCATGGAGATATTGATCTGCTGTCCCTCGCCCGTTCTCTTCCGGTGGAGCAGCGCGCCGATTAACACCCCGGCCAGGTGCGTTCCCGTCACGGGGTCGATGTGGTCAACGCCGGAACGGTAAGGAATTTCCTCATCTGCATACCCGGTCAGGGCCATATATCCGCACATGGGTTCCTGAACCACACCGTAGGAATGATAACGAACCCAGGGACCGCTGGGACCGTAACCATTACAACTGGCAACAATGATATCGGGCTTGACCTTTCTCAGTTCCTCGTACCCGAGCCCCAGCCTGTCCATAACCCCGGCGGCGTAATTATCAATCACGATATCACTGACCTTGACCAGTTCTTTAAAAAGCCGCTTACCCTCATCCTTGTTCAAGTTCAGGCTGACCCCAAGTTTGTTGCGGTTCAGCACGTTAAAAATCGTGTGACGGTTCCACGGTCTTGAACCGGGATTCAGGTCGGGATATACCCCCGCCGTGGCCTTCCTGTCTCCTCTGGTGGCCCCGTAGGGGGGCTCGACCTTGATGACCTCTGCCCCGAGATCGGCCAAATGCTGGGTGCAGTGAGGTCCGGCCCAGGCCTGTGTACAATCTGCAATTCTAATTCCCTCAAGTGGTAATTTGTTCATGCTTTTTCCCCTTTTTGATCATTATATCCTGGTCTGCACGAGCTCAATAAGCATACCGAATGTGCTCTTGGGATGAAAAAAAGCCACCCGCCACCCCGGCCAGCCCATAATCCCCGGTTTGACCAGCTCGAGTCCTTGGGCTAAATAGGATTCTACTTCCGCCTCTATGTCATCCACTTCAAAACAGAGATGGTGGATGCCCTCACCACGGTTTTTCAAAAACTTCCCAATGACGCCATTTTCAGCTATGGGTTCCATAAATTCTACCAGAATATTACCCATTTTAACCCAGCTCGCCTTAAAATCTCCCTCTCCCTCAGGCCGGGGAAAGTCGACTTTAAAGGCCGAAAGGGCCACTTCCTTGACACTGTCAAGACTCTTCACCGCCACCCCTATGTGGTCCAGGTGTTTGATCATGGATCAAACCTCCCAATTAGTTCTCATCTGGCAATACCGAATGCAGAACTAAAGGTTTCCAATTCGGAAACGAGGAATTTTTTGTCCTGGCAAGGAAATCAAGGGATTGCGCGGAAGCGTACTAATGTACGCCGCACAAACAATCCCGAAGATTGACACAGCCAGGGCGAAAAAGAACCGTTTCCGGATGGAAACTAAATAATCCCTTCTTTCCTAAGCCAGGCCAGATCTTTCCTGGTGAAGCCCAGTCGCGAACAGTATATCTCCTCGTTGTCCTCACCCAGAAGCGGAGCCCGGCCCACCTTCCAGGGGGTCTTGCTCATCAGAGCCGGACCCCCGGGATAAACCGCCTTTCCGTGGAACGGATGCCCGATCGTCTTGAAAAAGTGCTGTGAGGTAAGCTGCGGACAGTTGACCAGGTCTTCCGTGTTGCGAACCCAGCCCACAGCCGCACCCCGCTTGGTGTTCAAATATTCAAAGGCATTCTCTATCCAGTATTTTTTGTCATGATCCACCAGCCAGGGCAGCAGATAGAGGTCGACCTCATCACTATTGTGAACCCGCAGGCCTTGATCCAAAAAACGGGGATCCTTGAGTTCCTCTTTACCCACCAGATCAGCCAGGTACTTGAAGCTGGCTCCGTAGGTAGCGATGACTACCCAGCCGTCCTTACAGGGGAAAACACCCCAGGGATGCCCTTTCTGATTGAAATTTCCCATGCGCGGGGTAATATGCTTGATGGCGTCATAGATTCCAAGCTGCCATTCGGCAATGCCGACGCAGTAATCCATGATAGAGACGTCTACCTGCCGGCCCCGGCTGGACGATTGGGCGGCATAGACCGCAGCCAGCATGGGCGTAACCGCCGCCTGGCCCCCCGTGAACTGGGCCGCATCCAGACCGAGCTTTAACGGCTCCCGGTCCGGTTCGCCCGTCATCTTCATCAGGCCGCTCAAGGCATACTCCACAATCTCGGCGGCCTTGTAGTCCCGGTAAGGCCCGGTTTGCCCGAAATTAGAAATGGAGGTCATTACCAGTTTGGTATTAAGTTTGGATAAGGTTTCGTAATCCAATCCCAGCGAGGGCATAACCCGGGGCTCAAAATTTTCAACCAGTATATCCGCCTCCTTAACCAGTCTTATAAATATCTCAACCCCGGCCGGCTTTTTCAGATTAAGGGTGATGCCCTTTTTCCCCGTATTCAGATAGAGAAATAATTCGCTTTTTTCGAGGTGGGGATCATCACCGACAAACGGACCCAGTCTCCTGGCCCCGTCCCCGACCCCGGGCGGCTCGACCTTGATCACTTCGGCCCCGTACCCGGCCAACAGGCGGGTGCAGTAGGGTCCGGCCATATAATGAGATACATCCAGCACCTTGAAACCGGACAATAATCCTTCTGACATAACACTATCCCCCCTAAAATATTTGTTGTGAAAAACGAGTTAGTTCTCATCCGGAAAGGTCTTTTCCGGATGAGAACGAGTTACCAGGAAACCGTATCCGGCCCGGTTAAAGCGGTTTCCAGGGCATCCACCAGTCTATTTTTTCTCCGGATATGGGCTTCGATTTCCTGGATGTCCTCCTCTGAAACACCGGCAAATCGTCGCTGTAAGTTCATGAACTCCTGGACCGGCAATCGCTTTTGCTCAGGTATCCTGACCGTTCGCTTAAAAACACCGTTTTTGAATGACCATAAGGGGATCATACCGGTTTGGACCATCCGCCTCGATATCTCCACCACCTTGTCCGGCTGATAGCTCCAGCTTACCTGGCAGGGGACGTAGATGTGAACGTAAGAAGGCTGTGCCTTCAACGAGTCCTGAACCTTGGTCACCAGATCGCGCACATAGGCGGGGGAAGCCGTGGCCACGTAACGGGCCTTGCCGAAAATCATCATCAGCGGCATATCCCTCTCCGCGGTGGCTTTTCCTCCGCTGGCCCTGGACAGGACCCGGGTCGCCGTCTTGAGTGGGGTCAGAGCCGTGGCCGTGCTTCCGCTGTTGGCATAGGCCTGATTGTCCAGGATGATCCAGGTCAGGGCCTGCTCGCGGTCAAAGGATCCCAGAAAATCGCCGGCTCCCATTTCCAGGGCGCGGCCGTCACCGGTCAGGACCACCAGGGTTCGCTCTTTTAGAGCGCCCCTGGCTTCAAAACCAGCCTGGATGCCCATCATGCCGCTGCCGTCGACACCGATCCGGCCCCCGGTTTGGAGCTCGGATCTTCCGCCACCGCAGCTCCGGCCGAAGACCATAGCATTTGGTGTGGATTCATAAATGGCCCGAAGGGCAAGCTTGGCCGCCAGCAGGGAACCGCAGCCTCGGCACTGTTCCGTGGCTGTCATATAATAATTATCCGTACTATTCCAAAGGGATTTTTGAAAAGCGGTCATAAGTATTCTCCTGTAACAAGATGTTAGGGCAATGGTGGCCTTTATTCCGCCAGCACGTGTAGTGTGGGGTCATAGCTGGTTCCCTTAATCGGAAGCCACTCGAGATCTTTTTCCACCCGACCCTGCTTAAGCGTTTCAAACCCCTGTTCGACAATCCCGCCGATAAGATCGAAGGTGATCGGCATACCCCCCACTCCGATGACCTTGCCCAGGTGCATCGGTCGTGCAACTGCGCTATCGCTGTACCGGTACAGGGCCGAACCGACTTCATGGAACAGGGCGGCGATGGAATTACGGTCCAGGGTGATAACCAGTTTGGCCCCCTTGACCTCCTCGGCAATCCGCCTGGACGGAAAAGGACGGAAGGTCCGAACTTTCAGGCAGCCTATTTTGACCCCCTTCTGTCGGAGTGATTTGACGATTAACTTAACCGCCGGATAGACAATACCCATGGTTATGATAATGACTTCCGCGTCCCGGCAGTCATAGCTTTCGATCATCCCCACATGCCGGCTGTCGGAAAGGTCCCGGTAGTCAAGGCCGGTGGATTCGATCAGCTCTTCCGCTTCCTCTTCCGCTTTTTTCTGCAGATAGCGTATCTCCATGAACTCCATGCCGCCGAACCCCTCCTGGTAGCGGCGGTAACTGCAGCGATCCTTCCAGTCCACGGAGAGATAATCCCTTTCCGGCTTGATGAAGCCGGGCGGCGGGAGGAAGCGGTCGATCTCGACCTGTTCAGGCATATCGACGCGGGAGGCGGCGTGTGAGGTTTCCCAGCCGTCATAGCCGACAATAACCGGCAGCATGACCCTTTCGTTTTCACTGACCTTATAGGCCTGGAGGATGGTATCGAAAATGTCCTGGGAGTTCTCGCAGTAGAACATGAGCCAGCCCATGTCCCGCAGGGAGAGGAAATCGTCATGGTCGCAGTAAACGGTTGTCGGCGGCTCCAGGGCCCGGCTGGGGCAGACAATCATCATAGGCAGTCGCGAGCTGGCCGCGTAATGGATTTCAGACATGGCCCAGAGAATTCCCTCGGAAGTAACACAAAAGATGGAGCGCACGCCGGTCCTGGATAAACCGATCTGCATGCTGGAAGCCGCTTTTTCATTGTCCGGCACAATGACCCGGCTGCCCGGGGCCTCCCCCTGGTCAATGAACTGCTGAAAGGTCTCCATCACCTCCTGGTTGGGACCCATGGGAAAAGAGGCGCAGACCTTTACCCCCGCGCATTTGGCCGCCCAGGCCGCGGCTTCGTTTCCGGTAAGACTCATTTTGATCATTTTCATGCACTTGCTCCTTTCTCCTCCTGGGTCTTCAGGGCCGTGCTGACATCTACCATAGTGATACAGTTGAACACGCATTCTCTGGCGCAGGTCCCGCAGGTTTTGCAAAAATTATAATCAAAACGGATAACGTTATCCTGCCAGGATATGGCCCCTTCCGGGCAGAAGTAGGCTGAAAGGCACTCACCGCACTCGCATCCGGTCATATCGCAGACCGGCAGCTTGCTGCGCCAGCCGGCGCTCATGGATCTCGTCTGACGGCGGGAAGAGCCTTCGGTTGAATAGCGGAGATCGGAACCGGCCTCCTCCTTTTTCTCCGGCAATCCCGGTAATCTCATATTATGGACCACCCTGGCCTTCTCATAGGCCTCCTCCAGACAGGCGATGTTCTGCTCCCGGACCTTTTTGCTCAATCGTTCGTGGGCCAGGGTAGCTTCTTTAATCGATTCAATCTTGACCAGACCTCCCGTGGCGGCTGCGAACAGTCCCAGGGCGGTGATGCCGGAAGGCGCCGGCTGGATGCCCACTCTCCTGGCGAAGATGTCTTCGGCATCTACAGTAGCGACCGTGCCTTCAAAAGGTTTGGGATAGACCACCTCTTCGGGTGATTTGGAGGTGCAGATCATGAGAATGCCGGTCTGGAGACGGTTGATGACCTCCTTGGGTGTCAATTGGGAAAAGGGATCTCCCATGGGCCTGACCAGGATCTCGTGCATGAACATGACCCCCCGGGGAAGGTTGACACCGAACCCCGGCGGGATGTCTTCCGTTTCGGCGAACCTGAGAACCATGCTGTTGGTACCCATGGAACGAAGTCCGGTCAGGTTCTGTCCGATGTAGGCGTGCTTGCCTTCCATAATGCAGGCCCGGGCCAGTATTTCCAGGGCCGTCCGCCCGCCCTGGCGGGCAATGCAGAAGACCGGGAATTCATAAATTCCCCCCTGGACGAAAAATTCATCCAGGGCCTCTTTAACATTTATTTGACCATTCATTGTTTTTCCTTTCTGTTTGGCTGATAGTCATTCCGATATAAGGCCTTTTCCAAATTCATTTCTCCTTATTCAAAATCCGTTGAATCGATATCGATCTTGTATTTAAAGTGTTCGGCCGGCATAAAATAATTGGCAATTTCGAAAGGATCTCCATTGGAGAGCCATAAAAAAACCTGGGTACGAATGAAATAATCGAATACCTGGCGGCCGAGGAAGTCGGCGATATCCGGGTCCAGGGGCAGGGCCTGCAGATATCCCTCTCCTCTGCCCAATTTTATTCGAGTGTTATCCTTTAAAATTCGAACGATGGCTTTTTTTTCGGAAATTTCCCTGAGGGTGATATGAGATGCCAGATCAGGCCTCATAAAATTCTCGAAAAACGCCCGTGGAGCCCCGTCAACCATAAGGATCCGCTGGATTTGGACGATTTCATCCTCGTTGGACAGATTGAAAAAAGAACGGATATCATGGGCTATCCGTGTCTCGCCTACCTTTAACTTCTTTATAGAAAGGGGCTTAATCGCGCTTCGCTGGGTTTTAAGTACAAAATCCCGCACACTTTTATAAATGGGTGACTGGTGAATAGTTATACTTTGGGAAACGAAGGTCCCTTTCCCCCGGTTTCTGCTGATGAGGTTTTCTTCTTCCAGATGAGACAAGGCCATCCGAATGGTAATCCGGCTCACCCCGTAAAATTCCGCCAACTGTTCCTCACTGGAAATTTTGCTGCCGGGTTCCAGCTGCCCCGAAAGGATTTTATGTCTCAAGCTGTAGGCGATACGGCTGTAAAGTGGAATAACCTCTTTATTCTTGTTCTCTCTCATCGGTTATCTTTTTTTATTCCTGACAGTTAAAAAGCCTTTCTTTGTAGATTCTCGGAACCATGGCCCGGTCCGTCCAGCAAGCCCTTTTTGCAAATGAGTATTAATGTTATGTCAATAATACTTATTTATTTTTTGAAAGCAAGTCAAGAAAAAAATTCCGATCGACATTAATTATCTGTTATCTTAGGAAGGTTATAAAAAGGGCCGGAACAGACTTGACCATTAATGATTCCCGGCTTGTCTTTCGAAATTCTTTTGACACCCCCCGATTATTCTTCATATACTTGAATAATAAAGGCTACCAGCCGGAAAGAACAACGAACTCTGAGTTCCCCCGGCCGGCGGCTTGGTTGCGGACAGGCCTGAAATGGAAAAACAAGATTTAATTTTTGCTTTTATGCCCGCCTATCGGGGTTCGGAGACAGAGGCGCTTTTGCTGGTGCAGAGCCTTCGCCGGTTTGCCGGCCATTTGAGAAACCATCCGGTCTGGGTACTGATCCCGCAGGAACTTGACACCCTTTCTGCGCCGGTGCGTAAAGCATTAAACGACCTGGGCGCGGAACTTATTCCCTTCGATGTTGATCAGGAGACTCTGGGGTTTTGGTTCGGCGGTAAAGTCATCGCCTCCGCCGCCGCAGAATCACTGGCCCAAGATCAAGCTGATCTGCTGGTCTGGATGGATTCGGACACCCTGGTCCTCAACGAACCCACCGAGTTTCGGCTGAAGGCCGTGAAGGAGCTTGGAGGCTGCCCGGTCATGCTGAAAAATATCAGTTCCCTTTATGGAGAACCGGTCAATCGTTTTTGGGAGTTAATTTATCGCGGTTGCCAAACACCCGCCGAAAACGTTTTTCCTTTGACAACCACGGTGGATGAGGTTCGGATCAGGGCCCAGTTCAATGCCGGGTTGCTGGTCGTTCGTCCGGAGAAGGGAATCCTGCGCGCCTGGAGCGCCAATTTTCGGCGTTTGTACCGGGAACCGCAATGGAAGGACTTTTATAAGCAGGGCTTCTTGTACCACCTCTTCCTCCACCAGGCGATTCTGGCGGCGACCATAAACGCCGGAATGGACCGGTCTGAAATTCAGTTGTTCTCCTCCCGGGTCAACTACCCCTGGTTTCTTCACAGCCGCTATCCGGCCGCCCGCCGTCCCACAGCCCTGAACGAACTTCTGACCTGCCGCTATGACGAATTTCGTTTTTTCGAAAAACAGGATTGGCGGATTATCTTGCCTGTCGAAGAGCCACTACAGGGCTGGTTGGGAGAAATGGTTGGTTCCGGAGGAGTTTCTTGAGAAGAAATTGGGAGGAAAAAGCGCCTGGCATCACAGAAACATTTTTTCACCGCCCACTCATCCAGATAAAAGCGAGACTCGTTCGAGACGCGGAGAAGGCTGAGATAAGATTTTCATTTGCCGGAGAGGGGCGGCCAATGAACAAAGCTTATATTGCTTTCCGCCCTCTCAACGGAAAGCAAAAAATGTTCTTCTCCGCGCCCTTTGCGACTTTGCGGTGAAAGCGATCTAATGTCTACCCCTCTTAAAGGTCGGGCTTCTTTGCCTGATTCGGGTCAGTCGGCCCCGGGCTCTCGATTTTTCAGCGCTTTGGGTGGCTTCTTTTTTTTCGTTCCCAGTTTCCTGATGCTTTCGGCCAGCGGCAGATTCTCAGGCATGGTCCCGCCAAGATCCTGAATGGTTTTCCGGACCTTCTCGCCGACTTGCCGATGGGTAAGGTAGGCCCCGGCCTTACCCCTGACCTTGTCCCGACGGAGTTTTTCCTCGGTCTGAGTGGTCCGGAACAGATTGGCGGCCAGTTCCGTACTGCCCATGTGGTCGAGAATATGCTGGCTTTTCTTTAAACCCCGCCGCTGGTGAAGATCTTTAGCCCCCAATCCGCCATAGAGGCCGCGATAGCCGTGGTCCTGAAAGATGGCATAATCCCTGGACTCGATGACGCCGGCGACCCGGACCGTACCCGCCAGCCGGATATTATGCAACCTCATTTCTTCCCGCAAAAGAGAGCGCCGAACTTCCTCGGTCGTCCTTTCGGAAAGTTCCTGTCTCCGGGTCTGAAGGGCAAAATAATTTTGACCCAGAGCGACGATTTCTTTGGAAGGGTCGGCGTTTTGAACGATGAGGTAACAGGCGTAGCGGGAAAGCAAAACCGTTTTAATGGGCCGCTGCGCTCCACTGCCGATAGGGACCATTTCGGTGACCTCAACGAAATGGTCTTCGATGCGGTGGCCGCTGTTAAAACAGGCCAAGCGCGCCTTCCCCAGGACGGTCTCAAAATTTCGATAATCGCTGTAACCCAGCACCAGGGCAAAGTCCCGGCTGGACCAGTATTCGACGCCGGCGTCGTTGGTCCGCCGTATGCGTTCAAAGGGAGAAAGATCCCCGGCCGCCGGCATGTTATCTTTTTCTTGATTCATGTTTCAAACAAGACCCGACTTCAAATTCAAAAGAATCGGTGCAATTCGCGTCAAAATCAAGAAATATTTGAATAATAGCATTTATAGTGATAGGACGCGGAGAAAAGATAAAGTGCGGCCAAGATTCAATTTATGAGATGTAGGCCAGGAAGGCCGCCTGAACCAGATTGAAAAACGTGTCGAATCCCTCCAGATAAGTCTCTGCGCGCCAGCTCAGGGTACAGCCGGCCAGCGAGGCCCCGGCCACTTTTATTTTCCCTGCTAAATCAGTATCTTTAATATCCACTTCCCAGAATGAATCCGGTTGTAATTCCAGGCACTTCATTTCTATGATGCCCTTCACCGCATCGAAGGCGCCGGCACGGAGCCGCTCCCTCAGGGCCGAGATTCTTTCCTCCGCCTCGGGAGCGGAGTAATACTCTTCCTCCTTCGGAGCCTCCACGGTTT
This sequence comes from Deltaproteobacteria bacterium, assembly GCA_016208255.1. Taxonomy (GTDB): domain Bacteria; phylum Desulfobacterota; class RBG-13-43-22; order RBG-13-43-22; family RBG-13-43-22; genus RBG-13-43-22. The sequence continues at coordinate 28,913 of JACQYK010000300.1, forward strand.
TGAGCCAGGGCATTATGGACAGGGATTCACGGATCGCCTGCCTGTCTCCGGAGTTGAAGGCTATCGGGATGCCCCACTCGGAAAGGGTGGCGGCGTAAATGAAAGCCTCGCCAACGGGATTCCCGTTTATCCGCACCTCGCTGAAACCACCGAAGAAAGTATGGGGGAAGAAACCACTGGGACTGCCTGAACGCGCGTGGGAGGCTACCAGAAAAACCAGATCCGCGCCGCTGGGATCGCCAAGGATCGGGAACGGTCGAGCCGGCTGGCCGCCGATGTATTCGACCGCGGGAGGCAGATTCTCCCTAATGATATTCTGTCCCATCTCGTGGGTGTCTCGGACAACAATGCGATCCGCTCCGGCTTCGATCGCGCCCTGGACGACGGCGTTGACATCGTCAGTCAGGCATCGCCTTCCGTATTGAAAATCGGGCTTCAGGAAATAGCACTGGCTCCGCTTGCTGACTCCGACGGCGCCTTCGATGTCCGCGACGATGAATACTTTCATGTTTTACCATTCCGTTAATTTTGCCCGCCGCTGATCGTCTCCGCCAGAACGTCGAGCGCCTTGAATGATACGTAGCCAGGAAAGCCCTTCACAAGAACCCTTCAAGTGCTTCGGTTTTGATATTCGCCATCATCCAGGCGAGCAGGTCCGCCATTTTTGCCGCCCCAGCTATAAGAATCTATCAGGGAAGCTGATGCTTCTTAAAAAAATCCCAGATCAGGTCGTTCGCCTTTATTTTTTGCGTGAGTTTTCCCACCCACGATTCCGGCAGGAGGCTAAACCCGCCAGCCCAGGTGTGTCCCATGCCGTCAATGGTATAGAAAAGCACTTCGGCCTGCCCGGCGCAGGGGCGGTAGCGAAGGCCTTTGATCCCGTCCCGGTCGTAGATCACCTCGGGCTGAGCCGGGCAGTGGAGCATGGCAGTCCACTTGGCGATGTGGTCGGCGACCGGGGGTTTGGCCTTTCCTCCCAAGGGAACGTTGCCCTCCAAGAGGCGGGGCATTCCGCCTTTGATCGGGTTCAAAGGGTCCTGCAGACCGGTGAGATACAACATGGAAATCGGGCGGCTGACTTTGGGCTGGCCGAACCAGAGGGCGCCGGACACAGGCGCAATGGCGGCGATCCTTTGGGAAAGCTCCACCCCGAGCCTGAAGGCCATGCTGGCCCCGTTGGAAAATCCGGTGGCATAGATGCGTTTCGAATCGACGTTGAACCTGGCGATGAGGTCGTCGATCATGACGTTGATGAACTCGACGTCGTTCACCTGGGTTTGAAACCGGCCTGAGCCATCGTTCCATGTCTGGCCGTTGTTTCTGAAGTTGGCCGGCGCGGACATGTTCGGCCGCGTAGCCTCAGGGAATACGGCCAGAAAGCCGATTTCGTCCGCTTTCTCGTTCCATTTCGTTTCGGTTATGGCCGCTTTAGCCGTGCCCCCGCCCCCATGACACATGATCACCACCGCAACGGGTTTCGAGTCATCATAACCTTGGGGGACATGGACGATATATTCGCGTTCCAGGTTTCCAGCCTTAATCGACATGGTCTGCCTCCCCGATGAGATTTTTTCGAATTTCCTCGTCTGTTCCTGTCCCAACCCCAAGGTCACCCAGGCGATCAAAAAAAATACGAAAGTTAAATAAGATAAGAATTTCTTTTTCATGGAAAGAGTATAAGGCAAGAAAAAGACAGGGACAAGAAGAAAAATAGGAGCAATGGCCAGGGAACAAAGAGGGTCTTCAAAAGAAAACGGAACCGCGCAGGTCCGGGTTTTTGAATAGAAAAGGATCAGGGAAAAAAGTGGAAGACCCTTACTGCTTTGTGGTGTCACCTACAACTCTTTTTTTTCCCCCAGTAAGCCTTTATTAACAGTTACCATTTGAAAGGTGTAAAAAAAAGGCAGGGCCAAGGGTGACAAGCCGATAGCTTAACGTGTTGAAGAAAAGTGAAAAGGACTGTTTATTCAATATAAACGGTCCTTTTCTTTTTAAAAGAAATCTTCCGCAAGGAGACATGAACGGAAATTTCTAAACAGCCTTATTATAATAGATAATGTCC
>JACQYK010000307.1 GCA_016208255.1 Deltaproteobacteria bacterium
CGGAGGAAGAGAAGGATTCCAGCCGTAATGGAAAAGAGCCATATCCGTCCCTTCCCGCTCCAACTGATCTATTTCCTGGATTTTAGACCACAGGAAAAAACGTACAGGATCCAGCCGGATGACGATGGTCTGGCCTTGCCTCTGGGCCGGGGCCAGGGATAGGTCACAGGCTAAATCCCGCTCCAGGATAAAAATGGTATATCCACCAAACAGGCGTTTTTCCTTGATAGTACCCAAGAAAAAAGTAGGGGTCAGGCCCCGTCCGTACCCTGATCCGTAATAAAGCCCGGCCGGCATCAGATATTGATTAACAACCCGATTGTTCAGATAATTAAAGGTGCGGCCGTTTATCCTGATCGGTTCATATGGGGAATCAAGGCAATCCAGCCACAGGGTTTCCTTGCTATCTATCCAGGTCAAAAGCTGATTTTTGTCCGTGGGATTCCAGGGGGGATTATTTTGCTCCCAATTGTATCGGTCTTTTAAGCGCAGGAAAAGGCCGCAGACCGAAAAAAGACCACTGTGATGGGCGTTCGAGATATCGCAATTTTTGCGGATGGCAGGCAGGATTTCTTTAAGGATCCTGCCCCTGTCGGTCGAAAGGTCAAATTCGGGTTCGAAGTCGGACATAAGATATTAACAAGATGCAAAAAATTATTTTTTACAGTTTGCTCAAAAAGGTCCAGATACAAGGCACCCGAAATCCTGAGGAATGAGGCGTACGTAGAAGTACGTCGCAATGACGAAGGATAAGGGTCACGCTGTAGATGGGCCTTTTTCAACAACCTGTTAATAAAATCCTTGACGATCAGTACCGTATCTTAGTAACTTTAATAACGTTCTGCAAGAAAGAAATTCGTCTTTAAAAAGAGCCTTATGCGAAAAACAATCTTTTTTCTGGTTGGAGTGGTTTTCTTTTGGTCCGGGATGACCGTTCCTATCTCCCTTCAAGCCAAGGAACCGGGAAAGCCTCTTCGGGTGGTCTGCACGATTCTCCCGATCTATATTCTGACCCTCAATGTGGTCGGACAGATTCCGGGTGTTGAGGTGAAGTTGCTGTTACCCCCCCATCAGGGTTGTCCTCATAATTACGATTTGACCCCGAGCGATTTGATTAAATTAAAACAGGCTGATCTTATCCTGGCCAACGGATTGGGGATTGAAGAGTTTATGGAAAAAACTCTTAAGCAGGCCAACCTTAAGGTCCGGGTCCTGCAGGCGGCCGAGAAGGTGGTGCCTATCCGAAATCAACCGGTCTCCCCCTCTTTACATTTTAAAGCAAAGCAGGCCGGAGCGGATCACCACCATGAGGGGACTGTCAACGGACATGCCTGGGTCAGTCCGAAAGCGGCGGCTGTAATGGTTCGGACCATCGCGGATGGTCTGGCACTTGCAGATCCCCTTCATTCCCGGGAATATCGTTTCCAGGCCTCGCAGTATTCAAAAAAATTGGAGGGGCTGGCCCGGGAAATGACCGATTGGATTTCTCGGGCCAAAAACAAAAAATGTCTTGCCTTTCATGATGTTTTGCCCTATCTGGCCCGGGATATCGGATTAACGGTTATCGGGGTTGTGGAATCCCATCCCGGAATCGAGCCTTCTCCCAGGGAAATGGCCAATCTGATCAAAAAACTCAAAGAACAACAACCGGCGGCCATCTTTTCAGAACCTCAGTATTCCGATAAAGTGGTTAAGACGCTTTCCAGGGAATCAGGAGTTCCCTTTTTTGAGCTGGATCCGGTGGCTACCGGGAAACCGGCAGCCGATACCTATGAAAAAGCGATGAGGAAGAATCTGGAAGTGTTGCGCCGGGCGATCAAGTAGATAAAATAACAAAAAGGGCTATAGGCTAAAGGCAAGAGGCTACGGGTACTATGGCCTATAGCCCAGAGTGAATATTATGCATCAGAATCAAAAGTTAGACAGTCGAACCGCCATTGAAATTAAAAACCTGGGGGTCTGTCTTCGTAAGGTCGATATCCTGAAGGAGGTCCATTGCTCCATTCCCGCCGGACAAACCACGGCCATTATCGGTCCCAATGGCGCCGGGAAAACGACCCTGCTTCTGGCCATTCTGGGATTGGTCCCTTATACCGGGAGCATTCATTTTAATTCGGGGCGTCCCCTCATTGGCTATGTCCCTCAGCGCCTGGAATTGGACCGGGGTCTGCCCTGCACCGTTGAAGATCTGATGACTGCCTCCATCGGCCAGAAGGCGCTCTGGCTGGGGAAAAAAAAGAAGATAAAAGAACAGGTGCGCCTGGGACTGGAAAGGGTAGGGGCCGAGGGATTAAAAAATCGGTTCATCGGGAAACTCTCCGGTGGGGAATTACAACGGATCCTCTTGGCCATGGCCCTGGAAGGGCATCCCTCCATCCTGCTTTTAGATGAACCCACCGCCGGGATAGATGCCCCGGGCGAACAACTGTTTTGCGACCTCCTTTCCGACATTCAGAAACAAGCCGACCTGACGGTTATTCTGATTTCCCATGATCTTTCCGTAGTCTCCAATCACGCCCAGCATGTGATCTGTTTAAATAAAACCGTTCGTTGTTCCGGGGGCCTGAACACTCTGACGGAGGAGAATTTGCTGAAAACCTTTGGGCTGCATATTCAGATCTATCCGCACAGTCACGGTCCCCATCACTCTCCAGAAGGCTCGAATCACTAATTTATGGAATCCATTTTTCAGTCACTCTATTCTTTTTGGCCGGCGGTCATCCCCTTCGAATGGGCCCAATTTGATTTCATCTGGCGGGCTATCGCAGCTATGTTGATCATTGCCCCTTTATGCGCCGCGCTGGGCGTTCATGTCGTCAATTTTCGTATGGCTTTTTTTTCCGATGCCATCAGCCATTCCACCTTCGCCGGGGTGGCCTTGGGAGTTTTGTTCGGAGTCGATCCTTCGCTTACCTTAATCGGTTTTGGAATAATGGCCGGGCTGAGCATCACCCTGTTCAAGGGCCGATCGGATTTATCATCGGACACGGTAATCAGTGTCGTTTTGTCAGCCATGGTCGCCTTAGGGATCACCGTCCTTTACGCCCAAAAAGAAACCCGTAACCTGGAGGCCTATCTTTATGGCACCGTTTTGGCCATCAGCGATTTGGAATTATTGCTTTTGTTGTTAATCGGGGGCCTGGTTTTTATCCTCCTGGGATTTTTTTTCAATCGATTGTTTTTGATAAGCCTTAATCATCACCTGGCCGCTTCCCGGGGAATTCCCGTAGCCTGGTTTGAATATGGCTTCGCCCTGGTTCTGGCCGTGGTGGTAACCTTCAGTATCCGGGCCATAGGGCTTTTTTTAGTAACCGCCATGCTGGTTGTACCGGCCGCGACTGCCAGAAATCTGGCCCGGGGGATGGCCAGCCTGTTCTGGGTGGCCGTGATTTGTGCCCTTATCTCCGGGTTGGCCGGTATCCTCTTTTCTTTTTATTGGGATACCCCGGCCGGGGCCAGCGCCATTTTAATCGGTTGTCTCCTTTTTCTTTTTTCCTGGCTGAGGGTTCGATGGCTTCAGTAAGGGGAAAAAGATATTTTTTCGTTTGACAAAAACCGCTGGTTAGATTATTTTATAAGTTTAGGCGGGAATAACTCAGTGGTAGAGTGCAACCTTGCCAAGGTTGAAGTCGCGGGTTCAAATCCCGTTTCCCGCTCCAAAAATTAGATTCATTTCCGAAAGGCGGCATAGCCAAGTGGCTAAGGCAGCGGTCTGCAAAACCGTTATTCACCGGTTCGAGTCCGGTTGCCGCCTCCAACCTTCCTTCACCCTATGAAACCCATCAGAGCGCTGATATTTATTATTATTCTGTTAATATTTTCTAGTTCCTCACCGGGACAGGAAAAGCCTTCTGC
>JACQYK010000308.1 GCA_016208255.1 Deltaproteobacteria bacterium
CAGAAGACGGGAAAAGATCTTATTGACGTAAGTAAAATAATGATCGCTATTTTCCACTCCAAAAATCCAGAGATCATAGAAGCAGTCACAGGCGATGGAATGACGTTCGACATATTGGGTAGGATAAATTAAAACAGGGATCGATTGACGTTCATCATGGACGCCTCACTGGGAAAAGGTCTTTAAGAACACCTCAAAGGGAAAATCCTCCGGTTCCAAAACGTATAGCATTACACAATTGGTCAATTCCGACAAATTCATGCCGATATCGGTTTTGATCAGGGAGATAATAGCCCTGAGCTTGTCTCTCTTTTTGATCGAAAAAATATGACGTTCCCGTTTAAAGCCCAGGCGATGATAGGTTTGGTTTAAATAATCATCCTTTAATGCCTCCGGATGCAGATCAAGGGCCTGGATCATTTGCCCTCCGGAGGTACGGTCATAGGAATAAGCCAGTTCGGTCAAATCGTTCGGCCCGGCGGGGGTCATCGTCCAGGCTTCGGTAAATCCTCCTTGATCGGGGGCCAGAATCATGGGGTAGGAGAGATAGGCAAAACGATCCAGCGAACAGATCTTCGGGTCTTTTAAGGCTCGGGCCGCTCCCCCGAAAACCAGATTGGGGAACTTATTTTCCGGCCGGAAATAACAGATGATGTTATCCATCCGGGAGGATTCCAGGTAATGGGAATCGATGATATACTGTTCGATTTGCTGCAACAGGGTCAAGGCCACTTTTTTGTGCCTGGAACTGGGGGTGGCCGCAAAGTGGTGAAGCATCCAGGTTGCCCCGTAAACATGGAGCATGGAGATATGTCCCAGAATGCTCCCCCTCTCCTGGTAGGTAACATGTCTCTCGATCTCTGTCGGACTCTGATAGATCTTCTGATAGATATTTTTAAATTCTTCTTTATTTTTCTGGATGTAATGATATTTTTGCGGATAGATAAATCCGGCCTGGAAAAAAAATTGCCACAAAGATTCCTGATCAATGGACCCGCAAATGTCCAGATTAATATTCATAGACTTATTAACCAGATTGGTTAATTTAATATAGTCCTCGTTGGACATATTTAAAATGGTGAACCCGGATTTGACGACCGGATCTTCCATTTTTTTTTGATAAATGACCTGGGCTTTGCAGGTTAAGGTGGCGGTGTTGGCCAGCTCGATTTGGAGATCAGGAATGATCAACCCCGGCAGAAGCGTAGAGGACTCCCCTTCTTCTTCGACGGAGAACCCGGAAGTTGATAAATCGCAGATCGTTAATTTGAATAATTTTTTAATGAGCGGGTGAAGGTAATAAACCCCGGGGGATGGATGTAACGTCGGTCTGGGGGCGCGAAACTCTCTTCGTTTGAATCGATGGATAGGGTCAGGGCTGGGCTGCAATATCAGAGTTTTGCTGTTAAGGTTTTCTCTCTGTTTGACTATTTTACATTCCCGGGAATAACAAATTTCTTCTCGATCTTTAAAAATGATTTGGACCGGGTATTCGGAATTGATCCATTTTAAAGATATCCCTTTTCTGGAAAAAATTTCCACCCGAAAAGCATTGACGCTGAAGACCTCCAGCCCTCCCGGGAATAAAATCCCATCCTGGATCATTTCCGCCTTAATATCTTGACAGGAGTATCGATTGGTTTTTCGGATGATGATTTCAAAACCGAATTCGGGTAAAGTCAACTCAATCCCCTGATCATCTGTTTCGACCCGTCGGGAGCGGGCCAAAAAAATTTCTCTTTTGTTTTCGATTAAAAAACAAAGCACTTCGAAATTCTTTAAAGATTCCCTAAAGTCCTCCGGCCTGACCCAATGTCCCCCAATCGTGCCTTCCTGACAAGGTCGGGGTTTAATGGCCCGGGTGATGATCTCATCGTAATGAGGATGTTGGAAAACTACCAGGAATTCTCGTTCAGAAAAATTCAGGTAATTGAGAAGATCGATCAGTTTATGGCGGGGGATCCTTTTGACATTTTCAAATCCTTTTTCAAGTTCGCCTTCGGTCAATAATCGGACCAATTCCAATAAATTTTCGTAGGTCAGGTCACGGCTCCTGGTTTCTTCCTCTTTCAAAAAAGTCGGGCCCTGAATGATTTTGCTCATTTCTGTTCTGATTCCCGGTTTATCCATTAGATTCTCACAGAGAAAGGGGGCACCCTTCAATCCGCTCCTTTACGGATGAAAGTCGGCACTTCCAGTTCTTCCTCATCGAAGTAATATTCCGGGGCTTTGGCCGGCCTTCTGGGCCCGTATTTATCTATCTCTTTCCCCTTGCGGGCAAAAGTCGGAGTTTCCCGGTCTTCCGCTCGATCCGGTTTTACGTCCGGCATCAAGGTCCGCATCCGGTCGAAATCAAGTACCACTTTTTCTTCCCTGGGATTGATTCCGGTGGCCACCACCGTTACCCGGAGTTCGTCCCCCATACTATCATCGATCGCCGTACCCCAAATAATGTTGGCCTCTTCATGAACTTCTTTCTGAATCAGGGTGGAAGCTTCGATGACTTCCTCAAAACCAAGACTGGAGCTGGCTGTGATATTCAACAGTAAGGCCCGGGCACCGGCAATGGAGATATCTTCTAACAAGGGACTGGAAATGGCCCGTTGAGCCGCCTCCAGCGCCCGGTTCTCCCCGCTGGCGATGCCGGTTCCCATGAGGGCCACCCCCATTTCGGCCATAATAGTCTTAACATCGGCGAAATCAAGAACAATTAAACCGGGGGCCACGATCAAATCGGAAATCCCCTTAACGGCATAAAGCAAAACATCATCCGCCTTTTTAAGCATTTCCAAAAAACCGGCTTTTTTGGTAGCCAGGGAAATCAGGCGATCATTGGGAATGGTGATCAAACTGTCCACGACCTTCCGCATTTCATTGATCCCTTCGTTGGCCTGTTTCGAACGGATCGGCCCTTCAAAATGAAAGGGTTTGGTGACTACGGCAACAGTCAGGATATCCAGCTCCTTGCAGATCTGGGCCACAATCGGAGCACCGCCTGTGCCGGTTCCTCCTCCCATCCCGGCCGTGATAAACACCATATCACTGCCTTCTAATTCCTGGCGGATCTTTTCGGCGTCTTCCAGGGTGGCATTCCTGCCGACTTCAGGATTGGCCCCCGCCCCCAGGCCTTTGGTCAAGTTGGTCCCGATCTGAATGCGGGTTTCTGCCAAAGAAGAAGAAAGGGCCTTCAAATCCGTATTGGTCGCTATAAAATCAACCCCGGAGAGGAGTTGGGAGCGGATCATATTATTGATGGCGTTATTCCCCCCTCCTCCGATCCCGACCACTCGGATTTTAGCCCCTTTTTGGACATCTTCTTCAACTCCGATCATTTCAATATTCATAATCATTTACCTCCCCCTTAAATAGGATCTGTTCGCTTTTCACTAAACGTCATGCCCCCGCAGGGGCGCCACGAATCATGAAAATTATTGCCTAAACATCAAGTTAGCTCGTCATTCCGGTCGGTCGGCTTTGCCGACCTTAACAGGAGACTTCCTTTCCGACGCCCTCCGGGAGTCTCCCCAAAATCTCGACGAAGTCGAGCGAAAGCCGGAATCCAGTATATTCCCTGAGGCTCAAAGTCCCTGGATGCCGGACGACGCCCAGAGGGAGTCTTTGCTTAAAGTTCGGCGAAGCCGAACGACTCAAGTCCGGCATGACGGAGCAAGAACAAGCCCGGAGATTAGTCCAGGATTATTTTCGGACTAAATAATTTTAATTTCCTTAAACCATTTTTTCATCCGTTCCATTACCCGGTAAAAAATATGTTGATCGCGGATCCTGAATTTTTTTTTGGGCATTGCCCTGGCCCCGTAAAGCACCAATCCTACGGCGGTGGAATACATGGGGCTGTTGACTACATCCATGATACCCCCAAAACCCTGGGGATACCCCCGCCGGCTCGGCAGGTTAAAAATCTGTTCCGCCAATTCCGGAACCCCTTCCAATAAAGCGCCCCCCCCGGTGATCACCATACCGGAAGCGATGCTGTCCCCAAAGCCTGATTTCAGGATTTCCCGATTGACCAGAGAAAAAATTTCTTCCACCCTCGGTTCCAGAATCTCCCCCAGAATTTGACGGGAAAGGGGACGGGGTTTTCTTCCCCCCACACTGGGGACCTCGATGGTTTCTTCTTTATTGATCAAGGAGGCCAAACAGCACCCGTGGATTTTTTTGATCTTTTCAGCTGCCTGATGAGGGGTCCGGAGGCCGATGGCAATATCATTGGTTAAGTTATTACCTCCCAGGGCCAGAATCGAGGTGTGTTTAATGCAATTATTGGAAAAAATAGCCAGATCGGTGGTCCCTCCCCCAAAATCCAGCAGACCCACCCCGAGTTCTTTTTCTTCGGTAGAAAGCACTGTCTCGCTGGAAGCGATTGATTCCAACACAATATCTGAGACATCGAGTCCGGCCTTGTTGGCGCAGCGAATAATATTCTGGGCCGAGGTGACCGCACCGGTTATGATATGGACCTTGACCTCCAAGCGAACGCCGGAAATGCCAAGGGGATCCTGGATTCCATCCTGATCGTCGACAATAAACTCCTGTGGGAGCACATGAATCACTTCCCGGTCCAAAGGGATGGCTATGGCCTTGGCGGCATCAATAACCCTTTCAATATCGTTTTTAGTGACTTCCCTTGTTTTAACGGCAATAACCCCATGGCTGTTGAAGGCTTTTATATGTCCTCCGGCAATACCGGCATAGACCGACCGGATTTCGCAGCCGGCCATAAGTTCCGCCTCTTCCACAGCCTTTTTGATGGAGTTAACCGTGCTTTCAATATTGACCACCACCCCTTTTCGTAAACCTACCGAAGGATGGGTCCCAATACCCACGATATCAACACCACTGGAGGAGATTTCTCCGACTACCGCACATATCTTGGTGGTTCCGATATCCAATCCCACAATCAGGTTATCTTCCAATTCGGTACACACCCCCTTTCTTTAGTAACTAAAGAATAGAAATCTTCTCAAAATGGATAGGATATTTTCAATAAAATCATAAACGCACTATAAATAGAGGATCAATTGATTATTTTTGATCAGCCGTTTTCCATAAATTTGCACTTTGCAATTTCCAATTTGCATTTTCAAATTCCGGCTTGTCCGGGTTAGGTTTAGGTATAAGGTTTAACCCCTTACGCCCTCACGCTTACGCCTTACGCCTTACGGTATTCTGCGATTTGGACCTCAGGCCGTGAACGATAACCCGCTGGCCAAACTGGAGGGAAATCCCTTTCAATTGTGACTGGTCAGACCGTTTTTCCAATTCGGCCCAAACCCTTTCCAGACGCTTGATCCGGGCCGGAATTTCTTCCTTCCCCAGAGTGATCCGGATTCCCCTCTCTAGAGTAAAAAACGAGAAACCACAATCCGGATCATAATGAATTTCCGAAATCTTATTCGGAAAAAACGGATCTCCCCCTTGGCTTAATAACCTTTGAAGGGATACCAGTTCTTGATGGATAGATGGATTAAGGTGCCCGGTCGGGGTCCAATCCTTTTTCTCCAGACCGGTCAGGATCGGAATTGAGGCCCCTTCCTTGACTTCCGATTTTTTAAAAAGGTATCCCTCTTCATTTAGGTAATACAGATCGGGCTGGATCGGGACCAGGAAGACCGGCTGATGTTCGGTAACCACTACCTGAAGTTTGTTGGGAAGTTCCCGATGGAGAAAAACCTTTTTAATCCAGGGAGTGGTTTCCATATTTTTTTTAACCTCACTTAAATTCAAAGCTAAAAGATTTACGCCGTTTTCCAGCCCCCCTTTTTGAAGTAATTGCGCTTGAGAAACCCGTTTTATCCCCTTGAAACTGACATCTTCCAGTTTAAAGATAGGGGTCGATAAAGCAACCAGATACCCGATCAACAGGACGATACTAACTCCGACAATAATCATCATGATCAAAGAGCCGATCCAGAAATGGTGCATCAGCTTGTCTATCCAGGATAGACCGGCATCAGCCATTGACCCCCGATAATAATTGCGTTCCATATTCCCCAATCTGGTTTTTCCCAAGTACATAATAACCTCTCCTTTACTGATAGCTCATAGGAAAAAGGAATGTTTCTCCTTTACTCTATGCGCTATGCGCTTTGCCCTTTGCCCTTCGCCCTTCACCGATAACGCAAGCAACCCAATTTACCGTTAGACGTAAAGCGCGAGAGCGTTAAACCGAAAAAGCCTCAATCCTCAAGCAAGCTTTTTCGCTATGCCCTCTGAGCTATATTTCTTTCAGACTACACCCCCACAATCGAACCTCGGGTTCGAGGAGGACCCCGGACTGTTCCCTGACCCTGGCCCGTATCAGATTCATCAGGTATAACACATCCGCGGCCCGGGCCCCGCCCTGGTTCACAATAAAATTGGCATGCCTGGAGGAAATCTGCGCCCCCCCCCTTTGAACCCCTTTCAATCCGGTTTTTTCAATCAGCCGTCCGGCAAAATCTCCCGGGGGATTTTTAAATACCGAACCGCAACTCAATCGATTTAAGGGTTGGGCGGCCCTCCTTTGTGACCAAAGTTTCAGGGTTTCTTTTTGAATCGACTCTGCCTCTCCGGATGACAGCTTAATCCCTCCGGAAAGGATGACTTCTCCTGGTTCCAATTTAAGGCTTCGATAAGCGAATCCCAGTTCTTTTTTCCCCTTCCGAATCATCCGGCCCTCGGAAGATAAGATGATTAAATAGGCGGTTATCTCTTTTATTTCTTTCCCGTAACTGCCGGCATTCATGGCCCAGGCCCCTCCCATCGATCCCGGGATACCGGCCAGGAATTCAAGACCCCGGAGTCGATTTTCGATCCCGAAACGAACCAGCTTGGAAAGAGGAAATCCGGCTTCCACCTCTAACAGGTGCTGTCCGTTTTTAAACCCCTTGATGGTTATCGGCGGCCGGGGAGTTGATAAATGGAAGACCATTCCCCGCAGACCCCGGTCGGATACCAGAAGATTGCTGCCTCGTCCCAGAACAAACCAGGGAATATTCTCAGCCCGCGCTGTCTCCAAAAGTTGTTTTATCTCTGAAATGTTTTTTGGTTCTATCAGCCAATCCGCCCTTCCACCTATTCGGATGGTGGTATAGGGGCTTAGGGGTTCCCTTTCTTTAACCCCTCTCGGGCAGATCCCTTCCAAAAGCCGTTTAAGTTTCTGTTGGCGATACAAGGTCCTGCCCTATTTTCCAAACATCTCCGGCCCCCAAAGTGATCAGCACATCTCCCGGCCGCAGTATCTCTCTGAGCGAGGGGATCACCTCGGCACGATTGGAAAACAATCTTACCTCCCGGTGCCCTTTTTCCTTGATCCCCTCCATCAAATGCCCGGAATCAATCCCCTCTATCGGATCTTCACTGGCGGCATAGATGGGCAGCAGCAGTAAACTGTCGGCCTGATAAAAAGCCGTGGTAAACTCCTCAAAAAGGGCCTGGGTCCGGCTGTACCGGTGGGGTTGAAAAATTACAACCATTCTTCTGTCCGGCCAGCATCCCCGGGCGGCATTCAGGGTGGCCCGTATTTCCGTCGGGTGATGACCATAATCATCCAGAACGGTTACTCCCTGAAATTCCCCTCTGATTTGAAAGCGCCGCTGGACCCCTTCCAAACAGTCAAAAGCTTCCTGTATCCGGTCAAAAGGGACCTCCAATTCGAAACCCACGGCAATGGCTGCCAATGAATTGTAAACATTATGGATCCCCGGAAGTTGAAACCGGATCTCCCCCCAATCCTTTCCGGCATGGTGAAGTCGATAACGGGAAGAAAGACCATTCTGAACGACTTCTCTGGCCTGCAAATCGGCCTGGGCCGTCAGGCCGTAGGTTCGATATCTTTTTTTAAGTTTTGGAATTAAAGAAGGCAAATGGGGATCATCTAAACAAAGAATCGCCAGTCCGTAAAAGGGAAGCCGGCTTAAGAATTCCAAAAAGGTATTCTGGATATGATCCAGGTCCTTATAATAATCCAGATGCTCCAGATCAATATTGGTAACAATGGCAATACTCGGCGACAGGTGCAGGAATGAGCCGTCACTTTCATCGGCTTCGGCCACCAGGAAGGTCCCCTGCCCCAGCCGGGCGTTGCTCCCCCATTTATCCAAACGACCTCCGATGACGACCGTGGGGTCCAGGCCCCCGTAAGCCAGGACATTGGCGACCATGGAGGTGGTGGTGGTTTTTCCGTGGGATCCGGCTATGGCCACTCCATATTTCAAGCGCATCAGCTCCGCCAGCATCTCGGCCCGGGGGATAACCGGCAGGAGGGCCGCTCTGGCCGCCAGGACTTCAGGATTGTCCGGCCGCACGGCCGATGAGGTAACGATAACCTCGGCCCCTTGAATATGTTCGCTCTTATGTCCATAGGCAATTTTCCCGCCCAATGACTGTAAACGGCGGGTGATCTCAGTTTCTTTCAAATCCGACCCGCTAACCTGATAACCCAGGTTCAACAAGACCTCGGCAATACCGCTCATGCCGATCCCGCCGATCCCGATAAAATGAATATGTTGAAAACGTGGATACAAATGAACCTCTATCCCAAAATCATAAAATATTTCATTAGGCTTAATTTCTAAGCGAGCTATTAATAACGCTGGGATGATGGAATAATGGAGTATTGGAGTAATGATTAAAAATGCCCTTCATCCAATACTCCATTACTCCATCATTCCAATACTCCCTCACTCCGATGGTTAATTCCAAGACCTCTTAGATCCTTTCTTTTCGTTAACCAGTTGGTAGCAGGCCTCCACGATTTCCCCGGCGGCTTGCCTGCGTCCCATGGTCCCGGCCTTATTACCCATAACGATCAACTGGTCCCGATCATTCAGCCAATGCCTGATGCGCTCGGCCAGGAGACCAGGTTTAAGGTCTTTTTCCAGGATCATTTCCGCGGCCCCGGCTTTGACCAGGGCCCGGGCATTGTGTTCCTGATGATTATTGGCGGCAAAGGGAAAGGGGATCAACAGACTTGGCTTGCCTTGAGCCGTTATTTCACTAATGGTCATGGCCCCGGCCCGTCCGATAATCATGTCCGCCTGTCCGTAAGCGCTAACCATATCGGAGAAAAAGGCCTGGACCTGGTGCCGGAATCCCTTGGCCTGATAGGCCAGGGACACCGCGGTTTCATCTTTTTCCCCGGTCTGGTGGATGAAATAAAGGGCCTCTTTGAAAGACCGAAGTTCATCAAGGGTGTCTATGACCGTTTGATTGATCCGGTGGGCCCCCTGACTGCCTCCAAGAATCAATAAAGTCAAAGGACCTGAATTTGAAACCCGGCGACCGGGGGCCTCGGTCAACTCTTTCCGAATAGGGTTGCCTGTGAGGCGACTTTTCCTTTTTGAAAAATAAGAGCCCTGATCGTCAAAGGCCAGAAATATCCGGTTAACCACCTTCCCCAATAACCGGTTGGTCAGACCGGGGATCGAGTTCTGCTCTTGGATGGCACAGGGGATACCCTTCCACCAGGCAGCCAATACCATAGGACCGGTCACATATCCGCCGACCCCCAGAACCACTTCCGGCCTGATCTCTTCAATCATTTCCAAAGATTCTTTAAAGGCCCGGGGCAGCAGGGACATCGACCGGATTTTCCCGGCGGCCCCCTGGCCTTTTATCCCTTCCACGTTCAGCACCCTGAAAGGGAGCCCCCTTCTCCCCAATACCTCTGCATCTAAGGGACGCCGGGTGACGACAAACCGGACCTGATTTTCCGGGTCCCTTTTCATAAAGGCTTCGGCCAAGGCTATGGCTGGAAACAAATGTCCTCCGGTTCCTCCTCCGACAATCAGGACAAGCACCCCTTTTCCCCTTGATTTTGGGCTGTAATATTCATCAGAATCCCGATACAAATCATATTCAACAAAAGAGAAGACCCGCCATAACTGAGAAAAGGCAGGGTCAATCCCTTGGTCGGGAGGAGCCCCATCACCACCAACATATTGATCAAGGCCTGGAAGCCGATCATCACGGTAATGCCGACCACCAGGTACATCCCAAACAGGTCCTTTAGCTTAACGGCCAACTGAAGACATTTAATAATCAATACCAGATACAAGGCCGCGATGATAAATACCCCCACGAATCCGAATTCCTCTCCGACTATCTAAAAAATGAAATCGGTATGAGGTTCGGGCAGATAAAAGAGTTTTTGCTGGCTTCCGGTAAGTCCGCGTCCGGAAAAGCCGCCTGAGCCAAAAGCCAGAAAAGAGTGTTTTAGATGGAATCCCGAACCCAAAGGATCCTTCCAGGGATCCAGATAAGACAAGACCCTTACCCGACGGTAGGGAACCCTCCAGACCAGCAAGTAAGCCATGGGGATCATAGGCAGGAGGGAGAGGATTAAATGTTTGATCCGGACCCCGCCCACAAAGAGCATGATCCCGGTGATCAGAACCAGGGTGATGGCCATCCCCAGATCGGGTTCCAAAAGGATCAGAACAATGAAGACCCCGACCACCCCCCAGTAAAAAAGAAAGCCTTTTAGTAAATCATGGATTTGATCCCGGTGTCCGGACATGGACCAAGCCAAAAAAATGACCAGGACCAGTTTGGAAAATTCCGCGGGCTGAAACGATACCCCTCCCAATCGAAACCAGCGGGAGGCCCCACCCATGCGGGACCCGATGCCGGGAATAAGCACTAGAATTAAACTTAATAAACTGGCCGCCATGAGCCACAAAACCCATTTTTGAATTTTTTGGTAAGGGATAAACCGAAAAGCGATCATGACTAAAAAACCGAAGAAAGCGAAGGCCATCTGTTTCTGAGCAAAATAAAAGCTGTTATGATACCGCTTGGCGGCCAACTGGGAACTGGCGCTGTAAATCATAATGACTCCGAATATGACCAGAGCCATGGTGACCCCTAACCAGACCCAATCTATTTTCCAATCGATTTCGTCCCGGTCACCTCCGAAGTTTTCCTGAAAATCCGGCATGGGTCTGTTTAATAACCCGGAAGACATTAAGGCTTCACCTTTCCAAGTTCCTTGACCGCCTTTTGGAAAACATTTCCCCGCTGGGCATAATCCCGGAACATATCAAAACTGGAACAAGCCGGGGACAAAAGGACCACCTCTCCCGGCCGGCTCTGATCAAAGGCCCTCTGGACCGCTTCTTCGAGGGTGTCGGTGAATTCGGTTTTGGTCAATCCTCCCAATTGTTTCCTCATGATCTCACGGGCTTCGCCGATCAAGATCAAAATCCTGACCTTTTGTTGGATCAATTTCTGGAGAGGATAATAATCCCCCCCCTTGTCCCGGCCTCCGGCAATCAGGATAATCGGCTCATTAAACCCCTCGAGGGCTTTGAATACGGCCCCGACGTTAGTGGCTTTGGAGTCGTCATAAAAACGGACTCCGTTGACTTCACCAACATATTCCAGCCGATGTCCGAATCCCCTGAAAGACTCCAGGGTCTTTTGAACAGCCGCACGATCAGCCCCCATCAGGCGGGCCCCCAGGATGGCGGCCAAGGCATTTTCCCGGTTGTGCATTCCGGGCAGGGCAAATTCGCTTAAATCATAGGTTTCCTGATGTTCTCCCCAAAAAACCAGGGCCTGTTTTTTCTCCAGATAAGCCCCTGGAGAAATTTTCCGGGTTCGACTGAAAAAATAAACCGGGCCGGATAGCTTTTCTCCTATGGAACGACAGATTGGATCATCCCAATTGACCACGGCCGCATCGCCTTCCCCCTGGTTACGAAAAAGGGAAGCCTTGGAGGCGGCGTAAGCCTGAAAGTCGGAGTAGCGGTCCAGATGATCTTCGGTAATATTCAAAAGGAGACCCACCCGGGGAGAAAAGCGGGTCGTAGTATCCAGTTGAAAACTGCTGATCTCCGCCACGACGATCTCCTGGTCTTGTCCTCCCAGGATAAAGTCCATGAGGGGGCGCCCGATATTTCCGCCCAGAAAAGTTTTTTTTCCGGAATTGACCAGCATTTCATTCAATAAAGCCGTGGTGGTGGTCTTGCCGTTGGTTCCGGTCACGGCCACCACCGGGGTTAGGGACCGGTCGGCAAATATCTCCACTTCTCCGAAGACCGGAGTCCCTTTTTCCCGAACCGCTTTCAAGGCCGGGAGGTCAAGAGGAATTCCGGGGCTGACCCCTACCATATCCGACTTTAAGAAAAATTCCGGACTATGTCCCTCCCCCTCCAGAAGCAGGGGAGGATCAGATCTGTCAAAAGAGGAGACCATTTCCTTCAATTCTGAGATTTCCCGGGAGTCGGAGATCATGACTTGTGCCCCTTCCTTCAAGAAAAAAGAGACCATGGCCATCCCCGTTTTTCCCAATCCGACCACCAGTATTTTTTTGCCCTGAAATTCCAACTTAACTTTCTGACCTTTTCAAAAATGATGTTTTCGCATTAAGTCGCCGGAGCCCATTCCCGTCATTCCGGACGGACGGCTTTGCCGACCTTAACAAGAGACTTCCGGAGGAAGTCGAGCGAAAACGGGAATCCAGTGATTTAATTGGTTACATAGACCTGGATTCCCGCCTGCGCGGGAATGACGAATTATTACGCGACTATCACGAGTAACCCGCAATAAAACGATTTACAATAGTTTCTATTCCTCTCATCGCAGCTTTAAGGTACTCAAGGATATTAAACTCAAAATTACGGCAATGATCCAAAACCGGACGATTATTTTAGGTTCGGGCCAGCCCTTCAATTCAAAATGATGGTGTAGAGGAGCCATGCGGAAGATCCGCTTCCCATGAGTGATCTTGAAATAACCCACCTGAAAGATGACCGAGAGGGCCTCGATCAAAAAAATCCCGCCGACAATGACTAATAAGATTTCATTTTTAGTGATGACGGCCACGGTTCCCAGCGCGGCCCCAAGCGACAGGGAGCCCACATCCCCCATAAAGACCTGGGCCGGATAGCTGTTGAACCAGAGGAAGCCCATTCCCGCCCCGACCATGGCCCCGCAGAAAACAGAAAGTTCGCCGGTTCCCGGAACAAAGGGGATCTGGAGATAACTGGCGATCTTGGCATGTCCGCTCAGATAGCTGAGCAGTAAAAAGGTGCCAAAAGCGATGGTCGCCGGACCAATGGCCAGACCGTCCAAACCATCAGTCAGGTTCACGGCGTTGGAGGTTCCGACAATGATGAACAAGGCCAAAAGGATGTAGCCCCAATAAAGGTCCGGGGTCAGAGTTTTAAAAAAGGGGATGTTTAAACGGGTATTATATCTGAAATTCAGATATAAAAAGACGGCCGGTACCAGGGCAATCGCGATCTGCAGGACAAATTTGGACCTGGCACTCAATCCTTTATTTTTCTTTTTAATCAACATCAGATAATCATCTAAAAACCCGATCCCTCCGAAACATAAAGTGACCAGCAGGACCAGCCAGACATACCCGTTGGCCAGATCGGCCCAGGAAAGGGTAGAGACAACGATGGCAAAAAGGATCAACACCCCTCCCATGGTCGGGGTCCCCTCTTTGCTGTAATGGGACTTGGGGCCATCCTCTCGAATATACTGCCCGATCTGATATTTGGTCAAAAGCCTGACGACATAGGGCCCGAGCAGGAAGGTGATTAAAAGAGCCGTCAGGGTGGAATAGATGGTCCTTAGAGTAATATAGCGGAAGACATTAAAAAATGAGAACTGACCATGTAAGGCATATAAAAGATAATATAACATGGCTTATCCCTGATCCTCCAGGGCCCTGACAATGGCCCCCATGTCCATACCGTGAGATCCTTTGACCAACAGCCAATCCCCTTCCCGGATAATGCCCGGGATAAGATCGATTATTTCTTTTTGATTCGATACCCAAAAGGATTTTTTCGGGGGACGAATCGCCTGCCGGGCCTCTTTAAGCATTTCTTTGGACAGGGGACCAATACCCAGGAGATAATCCACCCCCCGCCAGGTCCCCAAGTTCCAGCATATCGCCCAGGACCAGTCCCCCTCCTTTGCCCTGTCTTAAAGAATCAAAGGCCTTTAAGGCGACCTTCATGGAGGCCGGATTGGCGTTATAAGAATCGTCTATCAAACGGAGTCCCCACCGGCCTTTTTTTATCTGCAACCGATGTTCCGGAAGATGAAAATGCTCCAGACCCTCCCGGACTTTTTTTAAGGAAAGGCCGAGAGCCAAGGCGGCGGCGGCGGCCCCAAGGGCATTGCTGATATTATGCTCTCCCGGAACCGGTAGAAACACCTCCTCTTTCCCCCGATAATGGATTCGGAATCGGACCCCCCGGGCGGATATCTCTAATGGTTCCGCGCGGACCTGGGCTTCAGAAGCCAGACCAAAAGTTATTTTTCGAGCTTTGCAGGTTCGGGCCAGTCCGGGTATCCGTGGATCATCGACATTCACCACCGCCCAGTGGTCAGGTTCAAGGGCTTCAAAGAGTTCCCCCTTGGCCCTGGCTACCGCCTCCAGGGTTCCGAAGGCCTCCAGATGAGCCGGCCCGATATTGGTTAAAAGCCCCACGGAAGGCCGGGCTATCTGACACAATCGAGCGATTTCTCCGTAATGATTCATACCCATTTCCATAACGGCGAAGCGATGATCCTCATTTAAAAAAAAAAGACTTAAAGGGAGTCCGATCCAGTTATTCAGATTTCCCGGATTTTTCAAGGTCGGGCCTTCTAATTCCAAAATAGCGGCCAGCATTTCCTTGGTCGAGGTCTTACCGTTGCTCCCCGAGATCCCGGTCAGGGTCACAGGAAATTTTCTGCGCCAGAGACCCGCTAAATCACCCAGGGCTTTAAGGGTATCTTCGACCTCAATGATAACCTTATCCGCCGGGACCATCCCCAGGGGAACGGCCTCGGAAACCAAGACGGCTGCCGCCCCTTTTTCAAAGGCCCGGAGGATATGGTCGTGACCGTTAAAACGGGATCCCTTCAGGGCGACAAAGAGGTTTCCGGGCCTCAGAGATCGGCTATCTGTTGAAACCCCGCTAACCCTGGCGGCCGGTTTTCCTTGAACCAGCCGGCCGGACAGGCCGGAAATAATTTCCTCCCAGCCTAACTTATCCGTGTTGAACATCCAGGGCCTCTAAAGCCTTTCGGGTTTCCACCCGGTCATCAAAATCTATAATGGTTGAACCCTGAATCTGATAGGTTTCATGTCCTTTTCCGGCTATCAAGATCTTATCTCCGGGTCGGGCCAACCGGACTGCCAAGGCAATGGCCTCCCTTCGATCAGGAACCATGGTATAAGTTTGAGATTTCGGAATTTCTTTTAATTCCTCGGGGTCAAGAAAACTGATTCCCTGGTCTTTAAGCCCTTGTTCAATAGCTTTAATGATCTTCTCCGGGTCCTCCGACCTTGGGTTATCGGAGGTGATTACCGTCAGATGACTTAATTCTCCGGCAATCCTGCCCATGAGTGGGCGTTTGCCTTGATCCCTTTCACCCCCGCAACCGAAAACAGTCACTATTTTCCCCTGGCCGTATCCTTTCAATGAAGATAAGGCAAAGCGCAAGGCCCCTGGCTTATGGGAATAATCGACCAGGATGGTCAGCCCTTTTTTGTTCGGGACCGGTTCCATCCGGCCGGGGACCAGGGTCAGGTTCTTAATCCCCTCCTGGATAATCCCCCCTTCCAGAAGAAATCCTTCTCCCACCGCCCAGGCGGCCAGGAGATTGTACATATTATATTGTCCTATCAAGGGAGAGGTCAGGGCATATTGCCCTTGGGGGGTCTGGATCCTGGCTTTTATCCCCTTCAAGCTCGAATCAACCTCCAAGGGGAAGTAAGCGGCCTTTTTATCGGTCCCAAAATCTTTTTTAGGGTCCGGGCAATCCTTCCATAACCGTTGCCCATAGGGATCATCCCGATTGATAATGGACAACCCCTGTCCGTCTCTTTTCAAATGGTGATGAAACAATTTAGTCTTGGCTTGAAAATACTCATCCATATCCCGGTGGTAATCCAGGTGGTCCTGAGACAGATTGGTAAACACCGCCTGATCAAAAACCATTTCCCCTAACCTTCCCTGATCCAGGGCATGGGAAGAAACCTCCAGAACCACGTGAGTCATTTTCTCCCGGACCATCTCGGCCAGCAGGGCTTGCAAGTCCAAAGACTCCGGCGTGGTGACTGGGGCCGGCTTTACCACGGACCCATAGCGGCAGGAGACCGTTCCCAAAACCCCAACCGAAAACCCGGCTGTTTTCAATATCGATTCGACCAGGTAAGAGGTGGTCGTTTTTCCACTGGTTCCGGTTATACCGATCAAATGAAGTCTGGAAGCCGGATAACCGAAAAAGCAGGCCGACAATCCGGACAAGGCCAGCCGGCTGTTCTCGACTTTGATTTGGGTCACCGAAGAAGGGACCGTCCCTTCTTCTTCGACGACAACCGCTAAAGCCCCGTTTATGATGGCCTGATCTATAAACGAATGTCCATCGGCCTGGTGACCCTTGATGGCTACAAACAATCCTTTATTTTTAACCTTCCGGGAGTCATAAGCCAAATGGATGATTTCCTGGGTCGTGGGCCCTTTTATCACGGCTCCGGGTATGGCCTTTAATAAATCATGAAGCTGCAAGAAGACTCTTTCGTATTAGAGAACCGGCTGGAATTGGATCTGACAGCGGCTTCTCTGACTTAAGACAGTCCCCGGTAACGGCGTTTGAGCTACCGCCTTTCCACTTCCCCTGAGAACGACCGGGATTTCATAACCTCTCATAACCTCCAGCACCTTGCGCATGCTCATTCCCCGGATATCGGGCATGATCCGCTTGTTCTGCATGTCCTCGGCACTGACCTTCTCCTCTTCCCCGGCCTTTTGCGCCATTAACAGAGGGGCCATGTCCGGTTTTTGGTAAAGCGGTTCAAAGGGCTGCCTTTGAGGCCCGGCTGGGGAAAGTCGTTTTATTCCCAGAATGGACAAGGATTGTTCGGCTATCCCTTTGAAAATCGGGGCGGCCACCACTCCCCCGTAATGGGACCCTTTGGGTTCATCGACCACCACTACAATGACCAAAGCTGGGTCCTCCGCCGGAAGGAAACCCATAAAAGTTGACATATATCTCCCCGGAGCATAACGTCTGGTTTCCGAGGAAACTTTTTGAGCCGTACCCGTCTTCCCTCCGACCGGCACCCCATCTATGGCCGCTTGAGTCGCTGTTCCCCCGGGTTCCGTCACCCGGGTCAGGAGACTTCTCATCAATTGGGCTGTTTTCGGCGAAATAACTTGCCGAACGGGATGAGCGGAAAACTGTTTGACCGGGTTCCCTTTCTGATCGAGTATTTGCCGGACTATATAAGGTTTCATCAGACGGCCGTCATGGGCGATGGCTCCCAGGGCCGAGGCCAGTTGAATGCCGGTAACCGTAATTCCCTGCCCAAAACAGATATTAGAAGCCTCGATTTCCCCCCAACGGCTGTAGGGCCAAACCACTCCGCCCACTTCGCCCGGAAGATCGATGTTGGTTTCCTTCCCAAAGCCGAACTTTTTGATATAGGTATAAAAAGTCTTGGGACCTAATTTTTTCCCGATTTTTGTGGCCCCTATATTGCTGGAAACCTTGATCACATCCTGAAAAGTAAGCCACCCGTGGGGATGGGCGTCATGAATGACATGATTTCCGACTCTATAGTTCCCGTTCTCACAAAAAATCATATCATTGGTGGAAAATTTTTTTTCCTCCAGGGCCCCGGCCAACAAAAAAGTTTTAAAGGTGGACCCCGGCTCAAAGGTGTCGGTCAAGACCTGGTTTCTCCGGAAAGCGGCAGGAGCCTTTTGAAAGCTGTTCAAGTTATAGCCCGGGTAATTGGCCAGGGCCAGGATCTCCCCGGTTTTAGGATTCAGGACAACGGCCATTCCATCCTTGGCCTGGGCTTTGATCACCCCTTTTTTTAATTCCTTTTCCGTAAAATATTGGATGTTTTTATCAAGGGTTAAGACCAGGCTTAGTCCTTCATTTTCCTGAATGGATTCCATATCATTTAAATACAAGGCCCTGCCCAGGGCGTCGCGCACACTGGGTTCGTAGAGATAAGGACTTTTTAGATAAGAGTTGTATTGTCTTTCCAGCCCTTCCAACCCGTTGGGATCCAATCCAATGAATCCGATGACATGACAGGCCAGGTCCATATAAGGATAGAACCGCTGAGCTTCTTTGGTAAAGGCCACACCTTCCAGACCCTTGGCCTTTACCGCTTCGTATTCGTTGGGGGTGGCCCTGCGTTTCAGGTAAACAAAGGGCTTTGATTGTTGAAGCAAATGGGAAAGATGTTTCCGGTCCATGGAAAGCAACGGCCCTAATTGATAGGAAACCTCCTGGAGGTTCTTTATTTCTTTGGGCTGGGCGAAGATGGATTCCATTTCAACAGTCATAGCCAGTTCAAAACGGTTTCGGTCATAAATGACCCCTCGTTTATGGGACCGGGGGATCAATTTCTCGATTTCGCCTTTGGCGATCCTGGCCAATTTGGGGCCTTCCAATAACTGGAGTTGGACGGCTCGGCCGATAATAATGACAAAGAGAAGACAGAACAATCCAAAGACCCCATATAAACGGAAACGGTTCCCCTTGAATCCTGGCTCATTCATTTTAGGATCTCAATCTGTCCTTTTTCCGGAACTCTCAATCCTAATTGGTTTAAAGCGATCCCTTCGATTCTTTCCGGAGACTTCAGGTTAGCTAATTGGATGCGCAGTTTTTTATTGATTTCCATCAACTCTCTTTTTTGTTTTTGGGCCTTGGCAATATCGTAACTTAAATTCACGGTCTGGACATGGAGCCAGATAAAGACCAGCAACCCCGGCACAAAAAAAGCTAAAAGGATGAACAAATATTTCGTGGGGCCAAGAGACCGTTTTTCTTTATCCGGTTTCTTTCTGGAATGGGGTTGAGGTTTGATGGAACGATTCACAAAGGTCCTCCCACCCTTTCCCCCACCCTCAGTTTTGCCCCCCGGGAACGGGGATTCTCTTGCATCTCTATTTGAGATGGGACTGTTGGTTTGGAAATCAACCTTTTAAATCCCGGCTGACCCTCCGGGCGTACCGGCTCTGACATCCCCAGGGGGTCCCTGAGGCCTCGTTCCAGTCTTAAAAAAGCCTGTTTGATAAGTCGGTCTTCTAACGAATGATAGGAGATCAGGCAGACCCTTCCTCCATCCTTCAAGGTTTCGAGAAACTCTCCCAGGAAAGACTTCAATTGGGTCAATTCGTCATTGATTAAAATCCGCAGGGCCTGAAAAGTCCGGGTGGCCGGATGAATCCGCCCTCCCCTGGGTATGGACCCGGCGATCAGTTCTGCCAATTCTCGAGTGGTCTCGACAGGTCCTTTGGACTGGAAGGCCAGAATTTTTCCTGTCAGCCGCTTGGCCCATCTTTCTTCCCCATACTCTTTTAAAATCCCGATTAATTCTTTTTGGCTGCAGTGGGCCAGCCAGTCCCTGGCACTGATCCCCTGGGTTTGATCCATTCGCATATCCAAAGGATCATCCCGTTGGAAGCTGAATCCCCGGCCGGGACTTTCTATCTGGAGGGAGGAAAAACCCAGATCAAGAAGGATCCCGTCTACCGCCCTTACTCCCAAGCCGGAAAGAATTATTTTTAAATCTCCAAATTTTCCCTGAACCGTTTGTAGTTGATGTGAAAAAGGCGCCAGTCGTTCCCGGGCTACCGCTAAGCCTTCCGGGTCTCGATCTATCCCAATAACCCGGGTCGTTGCAGGACTGTGTTGAAGAATAGCCAGGGTATGTCCTCCAGTACCAAGGGTGCCGTCCACAAACAGGCCTCCCCGGGCACACCGAAGATAGTGAACCACTTCATGAACCATTACCGGCTTATGAATTATCGATGCCTTCACTCCTTTTTTACAAGCCCAGTGAGGCCAATTTGTCTTCCAACGCGGGTAAGTTGTTTTTGCTCTTGGCCAGTTCTTCTTCGAACCTGACCTTATCCCAAATCTCAAAATATTTAAGTTGGCAGGCCAGGATAACCTCTTTTTCCAACCCGGCATGTTCTCGAAGGGTCGATGGGATGAGGATCCGGCTTTGACTGTCCAAGCTGCATTCACAGGCCCCGGAAATAAAAAAACGTTTATAGGATCGGATGTCCCGATCCACCAGGGAGAGTTGCCCCACCTTCTCTTCTATCTCCTGCCATTCTTTATAAGTATAAACTGCCAGACATTGGTCGGAGTTGGTCACAATCAGGCGAGGGTCCCCATTGGTTTTAATTAAGTCCCGGAAACGAGCCGGAACACTTACGCGCCCCTTGGAGTCGATTAAATGGTTTGAGCGTCCACGAAACACCTTTTTCCCCCCCTAATTCTGGCCTCTTACCCCACAAATCCCCATAATTTTCCACTTTCGTTTAGCTTATAGTCAAAAAACAGCCTTTGTCAAGGAAAAAAACAGGATTACCACTGGAAATTCTTTAAATTTCCCCCATTGCCAGGGAAACCGAGTTGGTGGTTGAAATGCCCGGAGGGATGCATTATATTTAATTCAAAAATCAGGCTATAGGCAATGGGCTATAGGCAAGAGGCAAAAAGGATTTAATATTAGACGGTAAAAAATTTTTCACCCATTGCCCATAGCCTATAGTCTTTTGCCTGGCTTGTGAGGATCTATGAATAATTCAGATAACTTAAAAGAAGAAAACCAAAAACTTCCCACCCAAAAAGAATTGGAAAAGGAGTTAAGCGAATATCTTTCCAAAAAATACGGAGACAGGGTCAAGATCGTCACCCCTTTTGTTTTCCCGGAAGGAGAAACCATGGAAACCCAAGCCCCTCATAAAGAAAAAAAAGGGGGGGCGGCCTCCAAGATCAATTTTAATCTTAAACCGGAAGAGCTTGAAGCTTATTTGAACGAATATGTGATTAGACAGGATGAGGCTAAGGCCTTCCTGGCCACTAAAATCTGCACCCATTTTAATCGCATCAAGTTCTGGGAGCAGCAGGAAAAACAAACCGGCTCCGACCCGGTAGGGATGATCAAAAACAACATCATCATGATCGGACCTACCGGCGTGGGAAAGACCTACCTGATCAAACTGATTGCCACTAAATTGGGGGTCCCTTTTGTTAAGGGGGATGCTACTAAATTTAGCGAAACCGGTTACGTAGGCGGCGACGTCGAGGATCTGGTCCGTGATCTGGTTTATGAAGCGGGAGACGATATTGAATTGGCTCAATACGGGATCATCTACATTGATGAGATCGATAAAATTGCCTCCAGCAACCAGGTGATCGGTCCGGATGTCTCTCGAACCGGAGTCCAGCGGGCTTTGCTGAAACCCATGGAAGAGACCGATGTGGACCTGAAGGTCTCCCATGATCCGATTTCGCAAATTCAAGCCATTGAAGCTTATCGTAAAACCGGCAAAAAGGAAAAGAGGACCATCAACACCCGCAATATCCTTTTCATTGTCAGCGGGGCCTTTAATCACCTGGAAAAAATGATCCAAAAAAGGATCCAGGAAAAAGGGATGGGATTTGGGGCTTCCCTCAAATCGAAAAAACAGTTCCCGAAACTGCTGAGTCAGGTTCGTGCCGAAGACCTGATTGCTTATGGATTTGAATCGGAATTTGTGGGAAGACTCCCGGTGGCCGTTGTCCTGGAAGAGCTTTCCGAAGATGACCTTTATCAGATCCTGAAAAATCCTAATAACCCGATAACCAGAAGCAAGAAAAGAGATTTCAAATCTTACGGGATCGATATCCTGTTTGAAGATGAGGCCTTGCGTCTATTGGCTCAAAAGGCCTGCCAGGAAAAGACCGGGGCACGAGGATTGGTCAGTGTGCTGGAAAAGGCCTTGATCAAATTTGAAAAGAAATTGCCATCCACTTCAATCAACCAATTCCTGGTCACTCGGGAAGTGGTCATCAGCCCGGAAGCGGAATTGGAACGGCTGCTAAGCGATCCGGAAAATCCGGAGACCAAATCCCGCTTTTCAGAGGCCTGGGATAGGGAAGAAGAAGCCCTGATCGAAAGGCTCAAGGAAAAAATAACCGAATTATCCGGCCGATTTGACAGCGGGTTAACGGAATTCCGTATGAAATTGGTTGCCCGGCGCTGCCTGGAATTGATTCAGGATTTCCCAAGATCCCTGGAAGAGGTGGGGCAAATGACCCGGCAGGTTCAGGAATATGAACTGCGGTTTTTCGAACGCTTCGGAATCGGACTCAAGTTTTCAGAGGATGGAATTGACGCGGTCCTTCAAAAAGCCCTGGAGGCCAAGGTGAGTGTCTGGTCTATCTGTGAAAATCTGTCTAAAGATTTCGAATATGGGTTTAAACTGGTCCAGGAAAAAACGGGTATGAGCCGGTTTGTCATCAACCCTGAGGCTGTTTCCAACCCGGAAGGGTATATTCAAAAACTGATCCGCACCTATTACCGGACCGAAGATGCCGGGACGCCGACAGCAAACAAACATTAACTAAGTCCTATGCCCCCTGAGGGGGCGCAGGTTTTAGGTATAAGGTTTAAGGTTTGAGGAAAAACCTTACACCTTATACCTTACACCTCAGACCGGAATTATACACATGATTGGCATATCCAAACTCTATCTGGGGACGGTTGAGCCTTCCGACGCCCTGCGTTACGGACGGCGTTCGGAGCAATTGCCCTCGCATCTACTCCAGTTTTCTCAGGATAAAAAACCGGTGGTGGTTTGGAATATCACCCGCCAGTGTAACCTGAAATGTCGTCATTGCTACGCCCAGGCCCAGAGGAAAAAAACAAAAGGGGAGCTGACCACCCCAGAGGGGAAAAAAGTACTGGATGATCTAAGCGCTTTTGGTGCCCCGGTGATCCTCTTCTCCGGCGGGGAACCGGTCTTGCGCCCGGACCTTCCGGAATTGGCCGAATATGCAGTGGCCAAAGGGATGCGGGCGGTCATCTCCACCAACGGCACCTTAATAACCCGGGATCTGGCAAAAATATTCAAAACGATCGGCCTGTCCTATGTCGGTATCAGTATAGACGGAATGGAAACGGTCAACGACCGTTTTCGGGGAGTTTCCGGGGCCTTTGCCCAGGCCCTGGCCGGCATCCGGAATTGCCGGGAAGCCGGAA
The DNA here is from genome assembly GCA_016208255.1 of Deltaproteobacteria bacterium. Lineage (GTDB taxonomy): Bacteria > Desulfobacterota > RBG-13-43-22 > RBG-13-43-22 > RBG-13-43-22 > RBG-13-43-22. The sequence goes on from JACQYK010000308.1 coordinate 23,018, forward strand.
TCAAAGTGGGTTTGAGGTTTACCATCAACCGTTTCAACAAGGAGCAAGTTTCACCCCTGTTTGATCTGATGAAAAACGAAGACATCCCCAGGGTCTGCTTTTATCATCTGGTCTATGCCGGCCGGGGCTCTCGATTGATCAAAGAAGACTTGGATCATGCCCAAACCCGGCAAATCGTGGATTTGATCATCGACCGCACCCAAGAATTATTCGAGGCTGGTCACGAAAAAGAAGTGCTCACCGTGGACAATCACGCCGATGGGCCATATCTTTTATTGCGTTTGTTGAAAGAAGGCTCCTTACGGGCCCCGGAGGTCCTGGAGCTGTTGAAAATGAACGAGGGCAACAGTTCGGGCCGGGGAATCGGCTGTATCAGTTGGGATGGCGAGGTCCACGCCGATCAATTCTGGCGGCACTATTCCTTCGGCAATGTGCGGAAGAGACCTTTCAGCAAGATCTGGGAGGACACCTCCAATCCCCTGATGGCCCAACTGAAAGACAAAAAAATTTATGTCTCCGGACGCTGTTCCAAATGCCGCTGGCTGGATATCTGCGGTGGAAATTTTAGGGTCCGGGCCGAAGCCGCAACCGGAGATCTCTGGGCCCCCGACCCGGCCTGCTATCTGACGGATGAAGAAATCAAAAGAGCGTGAGGGGTGAAGCGGGAGGCAGGAGGCTTGAGGCGAGAGGTGAAAGGCAAAAGATTTTCAAAAATCTTCTCAAAATGGATAGAATATTATCAATAAAATCATAAAAGATCTATAAATAGAGGATCGCATGATTATTTTTGATCAGCCGTTTTCCATAAATTTGCACTTTGCATTTTCCACTTTACATTTTCCAATTCCGGTTGTCCGGGTTAGGGTTTAACCTCACGCCTCACGCCTCACGCCTCACGCCTCACGCCTTACGCCTCATTTTGATGTTCCGGTCTCAACAGGTCATTGATTGTCTTTACCGGGCTAAAGGTCTGAATAGGCACCTCCACAAACAGGGAAATCCATTTAGCCATACTGCCGTTCCAGAGACCGGGTAATTCCAGGGCCTTAAAATCCTGTCCATTATGAGATTTCCGGGCAATAAAAAACGTGTTCCGATCCACATATTGGTTCAAATCAAAGGGCCGGCCCTTATAATCTCGAACCGAGCAGACCAGATCAACAGGGTTGAAATGCGTGGAAGAGGCCCAAATCGTCTTTTGTTCGGCAGAGGCGGGATCGACCTGGACGCCTTCTACAATTTGCCTTGATAGAATTCCATCCTTGCCCTCCACCCAAAAAGGTCCTCCGCCGGGTTCGCCTTCATTCCTGACCATCCCGCAAACCCGAATCGGCCTGTTTAATGAATTGACCAGCCAGCTTTTTTGCTCACCAGGGGCCCAATGGTTAAAATCAGAGGGTTCAATAATCCAAAGCCGATCCCGGCAAAAAGCCCTGGCTTCTGAAAAAAAAGCCGGGTCGGTCCCCCCTTCGATCATCTTCCGCAGATAACCGTGGACCATTTGCTGGATCTTCACCAGATAACCGCCCAGCACTTTTTTCCAGTCAATGGTTATTTTTTTTAACCGGTCCGGCAAAACATTATCGATATTTTTGATGTAGATCAAATCGCCTTTAAGATCATTTAAATTTTGAAGTAAAGCCCCATGGCCGCCTGGACGAAAAAGAAGGTTTCCGGAATCATCTCGAAAAGGGCGGTTTTCCGGATCAACGGCCAGGGTATCGGTGGAATGAGTTTGAAAGGAAAAGGTTACCTTAAGACGGCACCGGTACCGGCTTTCATAGGTTGGCCGGATGGTGTCAAAAAAGTCCCGGAAGGTCGCTTCATGTTCAGGGGAAATCGTCACATGAAGGTGGCATTGGCCTGTCCGATCGCAGATCGTCTGCATGGCCTCAATCAGGTGTTCCTCAATGGCTGTGCGGTTATGCTCCGGATAGACATGGAATTGATGCAGCCCCTTAGGCCTGTTCAGGTAGTTCAAGCCCCTCTCAGTCAAGAGATAATCCAGAATCTCCGGCCATTGTTTTTGACGGATGACCTCAGCGATGTTCAACCCATCCCGAGCCATGGCCTCGTTCAACTCCCTAAAAAAAGCAAACCGCTGAAGGCCGGATAAAAACCGGATCAAGACGCGGACCTCCGGATCGTTACCGCTTAAATCCGGTTGCATTTTATCCAGGACAAAAGAAGACCGGTTTAGAGAGAAGGATAAAAGCTCCTGAAACATCCGCGTCGCCGCTCCGGAAGCGGGGACAAATTTAATAAACCGGCTTTCCCGGGCCGCTTTCTCCTGTAAGAGAATCAAGACCTCAGTTTCCTGGAGCGGGATCCGTTCAATCCCGTCACCCAGGGTGCAGGGACGCTGGAGGCGAAGATAAACGGACGACTTTTGAAGCAGGGCCACTTGCTCCCGAACCTGGCTTTCGGAAATCCCCAGGGCTTTCATAAGCCGCAGATCATCCGGATTGAAGGCCCATCCCTCCATGAAAACTCCTCCGTTAGAAACACTTTAGTTGTTTAATAAAGGTTATCCCTTTTTTCAAAAAGCTAAAGTGATACCTCCGTTAAATGATGAAACGAATTTTTCAAACCTTTTAGTATTTTTTGGCAACATAATCTATTTTTCCCCCAGGGTCAACATCCGGAAAAGTCTTTTTCCTGATTATTCCGGGAGTGCGCAGGCCGGGCATTCGGGATTGGGCTCGATCCGGACTTCTGAAAAACGCATGTCCAATCCATTATAAACCAGCAGGCGCCCGGTAAGCAGTTTTCCGAACCCCACCAGATACTTAATGGCTTCATTGGCTTCAATCAGACCGATGATTCCCGGTGTGGTCCCTAAGACCGGAAATTTCTGGGGCGGAGGGGCTTGCGGGAAAAGGCATTTTAGACAAGGGGTCTGCCCGGGCTGGATCATGGTAGCCATGCCCATCATGCCCAGGATCCCTCCATAGATAAAAGGGATTCCCAGGCGCAGTATTTGCTGATTGACCAAATATCGGGTCGGGAAGTTATCCAGGCCATCCAACACCAGATCGCACCCTTCCATCAATCGGGGGAGAGTCTCTTCGTTAATTTCTTCTTTCCTGATATCCAGGTCAGTCCAGGGATTCAGTTGGGAGAGCTTTTCCTTGGCAGACTCTACCTTGGGCCGGTTAAGGTCCGGAGACCAGTGGAGGATCTGGCGGTTTAAATTGCTGAGATCCACCTCATCCTTGTCCACAATCCTGAGTGAGCCCACTCCGGCGGCGGTTAAATAGTAGGCGGCCGCCGATCCCAGACCACCGGCCCCGGCAATCAGGACCCGGCTTTTTTTTAATTTTTCCTGCCCTTTTTCCCCAAAATGGCTGATCATGATTTGCCGGTCATAGCGAAGGACTTCCAATTTATCCAGCATCAAGACACCTCCATCGGTTTTTCCTAAGCCTAACCAAAAATATTTGAAATTTTGAAAGTAGAGATAAATCCTCGGATTTATGGCGTAAGAATTTATTATTTACCATAAGGACCCATTCGGTCAATCTTTTTAACTCCGAGGTCATGGGTCGACAGCCCCGCTACCAAACCAGGAGCCATTTGATTTTTTCGGGTTCCGGGAAAAAAAGGGCATTATATCCTTAATTTTTTACCGGCTCCTCATCTTTTTTCAACCTTCGACCAGCCTTATTCCCCCGGAAGAAAAAATTGTTTGACCTTTAGAGAAAAATATTCTAAGCTCCCGGATTATTTGAAGGTGAAGGACCTTCTAAGGATTCCCGGAATAATCCCAAAAACATGTAAGTTATTGGTTTTTGGTGAAAAATTATTAATTAGCTAAGGAGGAAAAATTAATGTTCCAAGTAACGGTTGACGCCGACAAATGCACGGGAGATTCCAACTGCGTGGATACCTGCCCGGTGAGTGTTTTTGAACTTCAGGACAATAAAGCCGTACCTGTCAATATGGATGAATGCCTGGGTTGCGAAAGTTGTGTTGAAGTTTGTGAGTCCGCAGCAATTACTGTAAAAGAGGTATAGACTTTCCGGCAGGTTGTCTAATGAAACAGGCCGGGGAAATCCCCGGCCTGTTTTTATTATGGATCTTTCATCCCTGACACCATCACAAGAAAAGGCGGTCAAACATCGGGGAGGCCCCCTGATCGTTTTGGCCGGTCCTGGGACAGGGAAGACCCGGACCCTGACCTTTCGAATTGCCTACCTGATAGCCGGGGGAATTGCCCGCCCCGAGCAAATATTAGCCGTCACTTTTACCAACAAAGCTTCCGAAGAGATGCGATCTCGGATAAATCAACTTGGTCAAGAGATCGACAGGTTTTCTCCACCCTGGATTTCCACCTTTCATGGGTTATGTTTTCGCTTCCTCCAAGAGAACTTCTCCCCCACTTTTCAACTGCTGTCCGAAAATGAAGCCTTGGCTTTTCTCCGGGGAATAGTCCGGGAACAATTTCCGGATTTCCCGACCCAATCCTTGAAAGAACTGGCCCAGCGAATTTCCTGGGCCAAGAATTCCCTGATCTTGCCGGATTCATCAGAGGCACTGCCCCATTGGGAAACCTATCCCCATTGGCCTTCCTGTTATCGAGCCTATCAGGAAAAAATCGGCAGCGGCCGATTGTTCGATTTCGATGAACTTCTGACTCGAACCGTTTCCCTTCTGGAAAAAGATACCGAACTCAGGATATCTCTTCAAACCCGGCTGCCTTATTTCTTCATTGATGAATTTCAAGATATCAATCCCGCTCAATACCGACTTTTTCAATTGTTGACCCGTATCAACGGAGAATGGATGGTCATTGGAGACCCCAACCAGGCTATCTATGGCTTCCGGGGGGCCAATGCCGTTTTTTTCTCCCATCTTCAAAGGGAATGCCCCAATTTGACGGAAATTACTCTGCCAGAGACCTTTCGCTTGAACCAGACCGTCCTGGCCGCTTCTTCCCAGGTCATAGAGAGCGCAATCGGTAAGCACACAATCGGTTTGATCTCCGGCCTTAAAGGGGAGCCCTCTTTGAAAGTAGCCGGCCTTTCCTCTGCCGAAGAAGAAGGGGAATACATCACCCGGATTATTGAAGAAGAAATGGGAGGTCTAAGTCTTTCCTCCAAGGGGATGGATTCTTTTTCCGGTTTTCGACACAACCAGCCCCGAAGCTTTGCCGATTTCGCCGTCCTTTACCGGCTTCATGCCCAGGGGGAGCTGCTGGCCAAGACCTTTTCCAAACAGGGGATCCCCTATAAAAAGATTCAGGAAGTCCATTGGGTGGAAAGACCGGAAATTCGGGCCTGTTTAACCTTACTCCGGGCTCTTCCTTCCCGGGATATTTCACCAGGGGCGGCCTTGGAAAAAATATTTCTGGCTGGACTTTCCGAAGTTCATCCCCCTTCAGCCGAGGGGGTGGAGGCCGTGAAAAAGCTTCGTCTCTGGGCGGCAACCTTCAAAGGACCCCTGCAAGAATTTATTGAGGTTCTTTCCATTCAAACCGGATTGGATACCTATGAACCGGATCAGGAAACCGTTAAGCTGCTGACTCTTCACGCCTCTAAGGGCCTGGAGTTTCCCATAGTCATTATTGCCGGTTGTAAGGGGAATCTTCTCCCCCTCACTCTGCTGAAGGAATCAGACCCGGAAGAGGAACGGCGTCTCTTTTATGTCGGCTTGACCCGGGCCAAAGAAAAAGTGATGTTGACCTGGGCGAAAAACCGAACCCTTTTCGGACGAAAAATGGTTCAGGTCCCTTCCCCGTTTTTAAAAAACATTCAGCCCCGTCTGATAGAACAATTGAAGGTCGAGGGAACCAGACCCCGAAAGAAACCTGGGAAAAAACAACTG
>JACQYK010000309.1 GCA_016208255.1 Deltaproteobacteria bacterium
CACCCAGGAAGCCAACAAGAAAGCCATAGGCCCGAGAACAAGCGCCAGGCCCCACAGGGTAGCGGCATAGAGTCCGAATTCGGCCCAGGACACCTTATCAATCACGTTGACCAGATTACGCATAAAAGGCCACGGTGAGTGGACTGTTAGGGAGTAGGTCAAACCCAGGACCAGAAGAACAATTGCCTGCCAGGATTCACCGTACGAGGTGAAGGGTTGGGTCCACGGCGCGCGCCGCCAGCACAAAGAGACATTTTCATACGAGCAACTTTTAAAACATTCGGTACACATACCACAATCGGCATTTCGATCTAAAGCGGCCACGGATAGGCCATAAGGACAGGCCCAACCTTTAGCGTTCCCTCTTAGGCAAGATTTTTCCTTGCAGTTTCCACAGACTTGGCTATTGCGTTTTCGCACCATAAGACGGCCGGCCACGCTGAAACCTGAAATATAAGAGGCCACGGGGCAAACAAACCGGCAAAAAGAACGTCCTTCCCAGACCACGCCAGGCCTGTGGCCAACGCCGGCCAAGCCCAGAGAAATGATTTCCGAAAAAGCCCCCCTTTTCGGCCCGCCTTTGAATCGTTACCCCTCGTTGGAGGTATTCCCCCACAATTGGGAGGGGACAGATTAGACACCAAATCCTGCCACCCAGCGGAACCAGAAGCAGGGTCAGCAGTGACATCCAGGCAGCCCAGGTCAGCATGACCGCGATATTACGCCCCCCCACTTTCGTGCCGAAAAATCCCGCCAAGATCACAAGTATAAAGCATAAAAGTATCGGTAAGGTAAGGACAAACTGGAGCGGGCGCCACTTGAGCCATGTATCCAGGAATCTAAAGCGACGATTTAAGTCAATAGAATGCTGAGGGGCTGCCGGGGCTGGAGATGAGGATTCATCCCACCGTACGCGAAATAAACCAATAACAATAATGGCCGCCAGGAGCCCAAGGCTTCCCATCAGTAACCAGTTGGGGCGGACAATCAGGTCCCCCTGTTCGAACCCATGCATTAAGCCGCAATAGACATGGCATCTGAAGCGGGAAACCGAGGCCAATCTTCCCCAGAGACCGGGTAATCCCGCCGTCAGCTGCACCTCTCGAACATCCAGAGGCGACTCGGTAACCCGGAAAGGATTGCGGACTTCCACCATGTCATCGGTGGGCGAGATCTTTACGTCGATGCGGTAATCCTGCAAAAAAAAACTGTGGCCCGTATCGCGTGTTGAAAAGGTCAGAATAAGCCGGTCCCCCCGATTGGTGCGGATAACCGAAGGTAATGTACCATAGCGAAAGGCCTCAATAGGGATCTTTCTTGACTGAGGAGCCGGGGTGGTAACCCACTCCAGAAAAAGCGGTAGGGCAAGGCAAACCGCAACAACGGCGACACAGACGGTTGTTCGCCTAAGCCTTTGAAAAGAGTGTAAGCGTTTCATGATGGTTCTATGAGATGCAACTGGACGATGCAGTGATCCTTTTGGTGCCCCATTTACCGGTGCAACAAGCGAATCCATTGGCCGTTGTGGCAAGATCTCGGGTTATGGAAAATCAAATACTCAGTCGCGCGGCAAACCAATCCGATTATAGTTGTCGAAAACATTGGGGATAATCTTTTTTGAGGAGCTCATTTTAGGGGTTCTCTTCCTTCAAAAGTCTTCTCCGCATTCGGCGATTTCTATGGGACTGCCAAAAGGAGAGATTAGGTTCCCCAAGGGATCGAATTCCAACTGCAGGTCCTCGTCCCCGATGCTCAGGGCAGATTTTCCCTGCAGGTGCGAGAGGCACCCTTTGGATGCCGTCAGGCTCGTAAGTTCCAGGGTGTTTTTTATATGGACGAGGCGAAGGTCCTCCAGGGTATAAGGCCTGAGCGTCGCCAGGGCCGCGGCGATGGCCTCCCTATCATCGGGGTAGGTGAGGGGCACCTTGCCTGCCTCCGGGGCACAGGAGGTCAGACAATTGATGGAGGTAACCGGGAAATTAATCTTGTCCACCAATCGTTGGGTGGTAAAGTCCGCCTGGCCGATACCCACCGCGCTGCCTTCACTGATTTCGGTCAAGTCGCGAACAAAAATGCGGGTGATTTTGGGCCAGGGCCGCTTTGCTCCGTAAGCGCAGACATCGCGGCCTACCACATTGGGGTCGATACCTTCCCCGCTGATTTCTTTGCCCATCTCATCGATGATCAGCAGGTCGATATCCTTCAAAGGCAGGGTGGCCAAATTGGCCCGGGCCTTTTTGAGAAGCTTCGTTTCCATCGATTCGATCTCCTCGGCCCGGCCCATTTTCACGATGGCCGTCTCGTGCTTCTGGTTTTCGACCAGCCCCACTCCAAAGAGAACCCGACTGCGGTTGAGTAATTCTCTCCCCACTGAACTGATAATCTTATACTGATCTCGAACCATGGACAGACGGTGATAGTGCTGAGCACCGATATGGCTGCCCAATCCGATGGCCATCATCTTGATCAGACCGCTTTCTGTTGGACCGACAAAATTAGTATGAGGTTTGATCCTGTTGATAAGGACGATGCCGTCGGCTTCGTGAGCCAGGCGGTTCATGAATAAGGGAAGGCCGTCGATTTCGCCCAGGGTCGTCACTTCCATGGTGGCCCGGATCGGTGCGCCAACACTTTCCTCGGTGATCCCTCGAGCGGCTAAGACCGAGATTTGACCTTCGGCCGTGGCTCCGCCGTGTGAGCCCATAGCGGGGACGACGAAGGGTTCGCTGCCCGCTTCTCGACATTTTACCACTATGGCCCGGACGACCTCAACGAGATTGGAAATGCCGCGACTGCCCACAGCGATCGCCACCCTCCCCTTCGAAGGGATCTCGATCCGCTTTTTAAGGTCGGCCCATCCCCGGTTGATCTCCTTTACCACATCCACCGCCGGCTGTCTTGAGGTATGCTGGCGGATCATTTTCATTTTGGGGAGTTCTAACCCCGACCTGTTCAGGAACCGCATACTCTACCCCGATTCATTCGACCCCGACCCTGGAGATTTCCCCTGTCTGCTCCAGCAATTGCTTGAGGAACTGGATAGTGGTATAAATCTGAAATTTTTGTGCCCTTAGCTTGGCATTATTGAAGTGGTGGACGCAGGAATTGCACTCGGTCAGCAGTACCTCCGCACCAACCTCTTCCACCCCTGCCAAGCGCTTACGGGCCATCTTGATGGAGTTCTTGAAAAATGCCCTTCTAACGCCGCCTCCACCGCAACAGAGTGCTTCACCACGGTTAAGGCGCATTTCAACAAAGTTCGGGGCAATCTTACGAGTGGTCTCCCGGGGTTCCTCGTAGATGCCACAATGTCTCCCCAGATCGCACGGATCAGGGTAAGTAATTTGATTGTCCGTCTTCACAATCAACTCGAAGTCCTTAAGGCTACACAATGAAAGGGTTTCAAAATAATTGTTCCTTTGAACCTTAACCATTGAAGTGATTACAGGCTCATTTGTAGGTCCTCAGACACAAAGCAGGCACCGGATGTGACCTTAACTCAGGCCCAGGCATCCTGGGGGTTTTGCACACAAAATTTTCCGCCGCTGATTTCCAGGCAGACGCCGGTGATGAAGGAGGCCTTGTCCGAGGCCAGAAACAGCAGGGCATTGGCCACTTCCTCGGCCCGGCCGATCCGCTGTAGGGCACTCTGGGAGGCCAGGATGGCCCCTTTATTTTTGATCCAGGACTCGGTCATGGGGGTCTCAATGACCCCGGGGATAAAACCGACCACCCGGATATGGGAGGGGGCCAGTTCGGCGGCCAGGGATCTGGTCAGGCTGGCGATGGCCGCCTTTGAGGCGGCATAGGCCCCGCTGCCCACCGAAGGCATCACGGCGGCAAAGGAGGCGGCGTTGATCAGGACCCCCCCTCCCCGTTTTTTCAGCTTATCGGCGGCAATCAGTCCGCCGAAATAAACGGACTTCAAATTGATATCCATAATCGACTGCCACTCTTTTTCGGAGGTATCGACAATCTTTTTTGGCAGATAAATACCGGCGTTACTGACCCAGACATCGATGCCGCCGAATTTTTTTTCCACCCCATCGGCAAAGGAAAAAAGAGCCGACCGGTCTGAAACATCGATCGATTCGCCATAAGCCACAATCCCCTTTTTCTCAAGATCCTCCACGGTCCTAGTGACGTTGGAGGCCTTGCGGCTGCAGAGGGCGATGGACGCCCCTTCCCGGCCGAAGAGTTCGGCCACGGCCAAGCCGATGCCAGCCGTGCCGCCGGTAATAACCGCCACTTTATTCTTTAAATTAATTTCCATATTGGCGCTCCTTAGATTTTAGACACGGCGATCTAAGAATTTGTCTCGAACTTTCAAATAAAGGGGATAGGGGGTCCCCTATCACACAAATTTCAAATACCTTTGGTTAGTTTTTCCTCTAGGCCCGGGGAGGGTTCCCTACGCCATGGCCTCGGCCGCCACCTCAGTGATGTCCACTATCTTGATCCGGTTCCGCTCTCCCTTGGGCAGCAGCCGGGCCCCCTTCTTCAGATTATTTTTGCAGGCGGCGCAGGCGCAGACCAGCAGCTCGGCCCCCACGGCCAGAGCATCTTTAACCCGCCGGGCGGCCATCTGATGGGCCGCCTCCGGATTGTCGGCCTGCAATCCCCCTCCCCCCCCGCAGCAGCGGGCCTGAAGCCGGTTCCGGGTCATCTCCACCAGGATGAAGTCGGGCACGTTTTTCAGGATGTTCCGGGGTTCTTCAAAAATCCCCAGGGAGCGGCCCAGATCACAGGGATCCTGGTACGTGACGGTCCTGGGCCCCTGTCCCTTAAGTTGAATCCGGCCCTCGCCGATCAACCGATCCAGGTATTGCACCGAGTGATAGACCTTTAACCCCAGATCCCCAATCTTGGGATAAAGCTGCGTAAAGGTCTTATAGCAGCCGGCACAGGGGGTGACCAGTTCCCCGGCCCCTGTAGCCTGGATCTGTTGAATGATCTTTTTCCCATGGATCTCGAATTCCCCGGCCCCCATGAGGTAGAGGGGAAAGCCGCAGCAGACCTCCTCCATGGCCAGGGTGGTATAATCCACGACGCCGTCCTCCAGGGTTTCCACCAGGCTGGGAACGATCTTCAAATCCCCGTAACTGGGGACACAACCCATAAAGAGCAGGGTTCCGGCTCTGGCCTTCAGCTCCCCCTTCTGCGCCTTTTCCTTGAGCCGGGGGGGATAAAGCTCTATCCGTTTTTCCCGGGCGCCGGCAAAGACATTGCCGGTCTTCAGGATGTTGTCCTTCATGCCCAGCAGGGGGGCCGGCGTGTACCCCGCCTCATATAATTTTTTGCGGGTCCCTTCCACCACCTGGGCCACCTTGATTTGGGCCGGGCAGGAATAGGTGCAGGCCTGGCAGGTGGTACAGTTGTAGAAGGGATCGGCCAGTTCCTTGAGAGGAGGGATAGTCCCCTCCATGACTTCCTTCAAAAGCAGCATCCGGCCCCTGGCGCTATGGGCCGGACGGAAGGTGGTTTCATAAACCGGACAGACGGCCTGGCAGAATCCACAACGGATACACTGCCCGATTTCCTTCTCCAGTCCCTGGGTGAAATTCTCCTTAGTTTTCATTTACGCTTCCAACCCCATCTTTCCGGGATTCAGGATATTTTCTGGGTCCAGCAGCCTTTTCAAGCCGTTCATGAGACGCATCTCCCCGGCGTCATGCTCCAGTTCCATAAAGCGGGCTTTGCCGATCCCTATGCCGTGTTCACCGGTGAGTGTCCCGCCCAAGCGGATGGCCAGTGCACTCAGTTCGGCCTCCACCTTTTTGATCAGCTCCTTCTGGGCCGGGTCGGCGCCGTCATAGGTCAGGTAGGGATGCAGGTTGCCGTCCCCGATGTGTCCCAGGACCGGGATCACCACCTGATAGCGCTCCCGGAGGGCCTGGATGCCCTCTAACATGGCCACCACCTGGCTGATGGGCACCGTCACGTCTTCCACGATGATGTGGGGATAAAGATGGGCCACGGCCCCGTAAATGGCCCTTCGGGCGGCCCATAGCGGCTCGGCCTGTTCTGGCGCATCGGCCTGACGGATCTCCTTGGCCTGATGATGCCTGAAGGCCTCGAGTACCTTCGACATCTGATAGTCCACCTCTTCCCGGGTGTAGCCGTCCGTCTCGGCCACCAGCAGGGCCGCCGCCGGAGTCAGATTAAGATTGAGGGCCTGGTTCAGACAGAGGATGCATTGATCATCCAGGATTTCCAGGGCGCTGGGTATGATGCCCGACTGCATGATTTCCGCTACGGCCTGACCGGCCCCCTTCAGATCGTCAAAGAAGGCCGTGCAAGTGGAAACCGCCCTAGGCCTGGGATTGATTTTGAGGGTAATCTCCGTCACCACCCCCAGGGTGCCCTCGGAACCTACGAAGAGCCGCACCAGATCATAGCCGGAGGAACATTTCATTACCCCTACGCCCGGCCTCAGGATGGTCCCATCGGCCAGAACCACCTCCAACGCCAGGACATAATCCCTGGTGGTCCCGTATTTGGCCCCCTTCATCCCGCCGGCATTGGTGGCCACATTACCGCCCAGGGTGGCCACCCGGCTGGAGGCCGGATCCGGGGGATAAAAGAACCCATAGGGTTTCAGGGCCTCGTCCAGGGCGGCATAAACCACCCCAGGTTGGACCACGACCAAGCGATCCTCAATGCTGATTCTGAGGATCCGGTTCATCTTGCTCAAGTCCAGGACTATCCCCCCTAAAAGGGGGACTGTCACCCCGGACAGACCGGTTCCGGCCCCGCGGGGGGTTACCGGGATCTTGTAGGCACAGGCCAGCTGGAGGATGGCCGAGACCTGTTGGGTCGTCTCCGCCCAGACCGCCGCCTCGGGTCGATGATGATATTCGGAGGCGTCATAGCTGTAAGTGACCAGGTCGACCAAGGCGTCGGTGAAGTTTTGGGCACCGACGATGTCTTGCAAGGCCTGCTTGATATCGGGATTCATCGCACCTTCTTTTCTTGTCCGTCCGCGAGTGATCTCTGGGGAATGCGCTCGCCACCCCTGTTCAAATATAGATTTTTAGCCAATGGCCTCATAGCCCATGTTCAGGGCTTTTAAGTTGAGTTCCACCCTGTTGGGCGGAAGGCTGCTTACGATCTCCGCTTTAACCTCGTCCAGGTTGATGGGGACCGTCCCGGTTCCGGTTAGGGCGCCCAACATGATGATGTTAGCCACGATGGGGGCCTTCAGCCTCATGGCCATTTCCACGGCGTTCAGGGACCAGGATTTTTGGGAGAGCTGAGCGATGGCCGTTTTGAGCCTTTCCAGGTCCGGGTACTTGACCCGTTTGGAAAGAACCCCCACCGGGTAGACCGGCTGGGTATTGAAAATGGTGGTGACCTCGGGATTTCCGTAGAAGCTCAGCATCCTCAGGGCCTCCAGGGGCTCCAGGCTCACGATGACCTGGGCCCGGCCCTCCGGTATCAGGGGACCGTGGTTCTTCTTTCTGGAAACCCGAAGACTGCTGAAAACCGAGCCGCCCCTCTGGGCCGCCCCGAAACTTTCCCCGATGTCCACCCGGTAATCCTTCCGGATCAATATCCTCCCGATCATCCTGGAAAGCAGGATATTACCCTGACCGCCTACACCGCAGATAATCATATTCATCGGATCTTCTTGAAGACGGATCATGCTCTTTTCTCTCCCTTAATCGACTTGAAAGGACAAATCTGGATGCACACACCACAACCGGAACAGATGTCTTCCTTGAGTTTGGTCTTCCCGGTTTTTACATCTTGAAACAGGGCCGGGCAGCGGAACTGGCTGGTGCAGACAGCGCATTCCTCACCCTTACAGCGTTCCTCTTCGACAACGACCACAAAGGGTTTGTTTTTCTCTTTTTTCATCCGGACGATTTCACAATTTCTCCGCAGGATAAGGACCCGCACCCCTTCCTTCTTAAGCAGGTTACGGATGGTGGCCACGGTCCCTTTTATGTCGAAGGGGTCCCAGACCGTCGTTTGGCATCCCAGGGCCACGCAGAGTTTTTCGATATCGATCTTTTCGGTCGGCCGGCCCAGGGCGTTAAACCCCGTCCCCGGGTGGGCCTGAAACCCGGTCATGGCCGTGGCCGAGTTATCCAGCAGGACCAGCATCATGTTGGATTGATTGTAAACCCCATTGATCAGGGCCGGTATGGCGGCATGGAAGAAGGTCGAATCCCCGCAGACATTGATGACCGGCTGGGTGTAGCCGAAGGGCCCCAACTGGCCGAACCCGGAGGCCAGTCCGGTTCCCGATCCCATGGCGTGGAGGAGGTTCATCCTTTCTTTGCCCTCCGGGAAAACATCCAGGGTGGAACAGCCGATATCCCCGGTAACATAACCGTCCCTTCCGTCGGTCTTGACGGCCCTTTCCAGGGCCCAAAAGCTGGCCCGATGGGGACAACCCGGACACCAGGTCAGGCCCCGGCTGATGATCAGGTCGCTGGATATTTGAGAAAGTTTCTTTTGATAAGCCCTGCTCCTGCGGCTGTAGGGAACCTTAAGGAGCGCGCTCAAGGCCTTTATGACCCGGTCGGGGGTCATTTCACCAAAGCCCGGGATGTGACCTGACCGCTTCCCGAAGATCCGCAAGTTTTCGACGGGGTTGTCGGCCAACATGTCTTTGAGCTGGTGCTCCAGGAAAGGGTCGACTTCCTCGGCCAACAAAAGGGCCTGGGTCCGGCCGATGTGCTTCTTCACGAAATTACGGGGAAAGGGCCAAAGGGTCCCTATTTTCAAGAGACCCACACGATCCCGAAGTTTTAGCGATTCAAGGGCCTCTCCAGCGCAGGGTTTCCCGCTCCCTCCGCAGACGATGATCAATTCCGGTTTTTTCGGCCCTTCATAAACATTAAAGGGTGAATGCTCAAAACGTTCCCTGATTTTCTCAAGCTTTTCCAGGACGGCGGCATGATGGGTCAGGCCCAGGTAAGGATTGATGGCCACCGAGCTGTCCGACCTGGCCTGACGGTTAAATTCACCCAGTTCATCCATCCGGATGGTGCTGCTGGCATGAGAGAGTCGGGTATAACCTCTGACCATGACAAAGCACTTGAACTCCTCGGAGAGGTCAAGGGCCCATCTGGTCAGGTCCTTGGCCTCCTGGATGGTGCTGGCCTCTACCAGCGGTGCGGAAGCAAACGGGGCCAGCCATCGGGAGTCGGTTTCGTCGCCGCTGGAATGGGCGTTGGGATCATCGCAGACGACGACCAGCATGGCCCCGCCCCGGTCTCCCAGTCCGGTATAGCTTAAATGGGTCAGAAAATCCAGGGCCACGCTCATTCCGGCGTTCTTCATGGCCGACAACGACCGCAACCCGGCGAAGGCGGCAGCCGCCGCTCCCTCGCAGGCCACCTTTTCATTGGTGGACCACTCGGCATGGATATTCATGGTCTTGGCCGCTTCCGAAAGGGTCTGTATGATTTCGGACGAAGGGGTCCCGGGATATCCGGCGACGAATTGAACACCCGCTTCCAAAGCCCCCCGGGCGATGGCCTCATTACCCATGACAAATCGTCCGGTATCCTCAGGTTTTTTATCAAATAAGCTCATTGCTTGCTCCTGTTAGGTTCGTTGGTTATGAGACCTATCGCTAGCAGAAAATAGAGGCTGCCGATGCTCAGAACGAAAATGATTCCTGCTGGTTCCTCCTTATTTCAGCTTTTTTTAACAGGTATCTTCAGCATCATTGCTTTTGAGTAGTAATTGGCAAGGATAGCAACCAGCAGAAGAGCCCCCTGGGAAATATACATCCATTGTGGTCCGGCTCCCATTAGCGTTATCGCGTTGATGAGACTGACGAGGAAAATAGTACCGATGAGGGTTCCGGTAATGACATTTTTCCCGTTAAAAATCACCGTTCCCAACATAGCCGCGACAAAGGCTTCCAATACAAAACGTTCTCCTAAATCGACATTCCCCAAAGCCTGCCGCGCCGCCAGCAATATACCGCTGAAGGTGCTCAAAAACCCGGCGAGCACGAAAGAGACCAGTGTCAAGTTCTTTATGTTCACCCCCGACAACCGGCAGGCTTCCATATTGCCACCGATCATGCGCAGATTTCGGCCTGGCCCGGTTTTTTCCATAAAAAGATAGGTAGCCACAAAAACAACGGCCATTATATATACCGGAATAGGTATGTTTAAAAAAGTGCCCGTTCCCAGGAACATAAATTCCGGCGGCACTATATGGATAGTCGTACCCCCAGTTAATCCATAGAGAAACCCGATTAAAACAAACATCGTTCCCAGTGTAGCGATTAATGAGTTCATATGCAGACGGGAGACCATTAAGCCATTGCCGAAACCGATCACGACCCCTACGGCCAACCCAATCGGTAGGGCAACCTCAAGACCATAGCCCAGGTCGGTCAGGAAATAGCACACAATCATAGCTGCATAGCCAGCAATATTTCCCACGGATAGATCTAAGCCTCCGGCAGTAATTACGATCGCTTCACCGAAAGCGACAAAAGAGATTATGCTCGTTTCAATGAGAACGTCATAGAGATTTCCCAATTGCAAAAATTCGGGGTGTTGAAAGGAAACGACAGCATAAAAGCCACCGAACAGAATGAAAATACCATACTGAACAATGTTGCGGCTCCCTTTCCGGTCGGCTTTTTCGGTCGTCCGGTCGGAAGGGGCGTCTGACGATGTCAGATTAGAATTGGACTTGCTCAATTTTTTCCCTCCTGACAGATGAAATGGCGACCGAGATGATAAGGATCAGTCCCTGGGCGACAGGAATCAAGTAGAACTTTAGCCCAAGTCCTGTGAAACCACTCATAAGGGTATAGAGAAAAAATGCACCGAGGAGAGTTCCCGGAAAGTTATATTTTCCCGCCTTGAATGAAGCAGTACCTAGAAAGCAGGCCGCGAGCACGAAAAGCATTAGCTGCTTGCCGGCATACATGACTGCTCCACTATTTCGGAGAGTCTCTAAGTAACCGCCAAAGGCAAAAAGGATTCCGGCAATCACGTATACAAGGGTCTTCAGCATCTTGGCCCGGATCCCAACTTCGGTGATGGCATTAACATTTTCCCCCAAGCCGCGTATATAGTGGCCCCATTTCGTTTGCGTTTGTAAAAACCAACAGATGAGGAAAACGGCAAACATATAGACGATGGGCGCCGGAATCGGCCCAATATGTCCTCGTATAAGGGTTAGGGCTGTTTCATTCGTTATCCAGGTCGTTATCCCTTGATTATAAACTCGCTCAGCACCCATACAAAGAAACATAACGGCAACTGTAACTAGAAAAGAGGGTAACCTGAGGAATACGATGAGGACGGCATTGATCAGGCCGGTTACTAGTCCAACCGACAGACAGAGTAGGGTCGCTTGGACCAGCGAGTATTGTCCCTTGAGCAACCCCGCCAGTAAGGCGCCAACCAGGCCAACGACACCGGCATAGGACAGATCGATATCTCCCATGAGCAGGACCAGCGTCAATCCGAAGGCACATATACCCAGGGAGGTGGATTGGATGATAATGTTTTCAAGATTCTGCTGGCTCCAGAACCCCTTGCCGACTATAGAAAAAAAGACGATGGCGATGAAGAATCCGAAGGTCGCTCCATAATTATTGAATATTTCTTTGGTTGAGCGTATCGACTGTAGTTTCATAATCTTTCCCACCCATGACGTAAAATAACAACTCCTCCCGGTTGGTTGTCCGAGATTGAAGTTCCTTAATGATTTGACCATGGTACATCACTAAGATGCGATCACACAGCGACAGCACTTCCGGAAGCTCGTTGGAAATGAAGATAATGCCGGCCCCCTTTTTGGCCAGATCAATGATGAGTTTGTAGATGTCATACTTGCCGCCGACATCAATGCCTTTGGTCGGTTCGTCGAACAGGTATATGGCTGAATTACACATCAACCACTTGGCGACCACCACTTTCTGTTGGGTGCCGCCACTGAGGAACTGCACTTGGTGTTCAGCGCTTGGCGTGGCGATAGCCAGGTTTTTGATGTAATCTTGTACCGCCTCGATCTCCTCATCTTGTTTTATCCAAGAAGGGCCGACCGTGAATTTTTCCTTCAAGCAGGCCAGCGTCATATTGATCCTCACGGACTCGATCCCCACCAGACCCTGATCTCTTCTCTCCTCGGGGATGAGGGCCATACCCATACCGATGGAATCCTTCGGATTGGAAATCTTGACCTCCTTTCCGAAAATACTGATCGTTCCGGATTTCATTGGATCCGCACCAAATACCGCCCGAGCCACCTCGCTCTTACCAGCGCCGATACTTCCCACAATCCCCAGGATCTCACCCGATTTCAAATCGAAATTGATATCCTGCCCTTTTTCCTTGGGATAAAGGTTCCGGACCGACATCTTGACCTCACCAATGGGTACGCTCTCTTTAGGTACCTGCTGTTTGATCTCCCGGCCCAACATGTATTTGACCATTTCGGTTTGTGGAAGTTCATCTATCCGAGCGGTGATAATTTTACTACCGTCCCTTAAAACCGTGACGCGATCACAAACGCGGTAGATCTCTTCCAGTCGGTGAGAAATATAGATCACGGTCAAACCTTTCTGCTTGGCTCTTTCCAGAAACGCAAAAAAGCTGTCTGATGCTTTATGATCTAAACGGGCTGTCGGTTCGTCTAATATTAGAAAACGAGGATTGGCTACCAAGGCCCGGGCAATAGCCACCAATTGCTGCTGAGATATACTGAGTTCTTCCACCCGATCGGTAACACTGAAACTCGAAGTGACCTCGGAAAGATACTTCTCAGCAATCAGGCGCATGGCTTTCCAGTCAATCGTCCGGAACAGGGTGACCGGTTCCCGCCCTAAGCAGATATTTTGGGCTACCGTTAAAATGGGGAGCAGATTCAATTCCTGATGAATCAAGCTAAGGCCTAAATCTTGCACGCTCCGTATTCCGGCTTCCTTAATATTTTTACCATCAATGAAAATATTTCCCTCATCCTCGACATACTCGCGGACTAAGATCTTCATCAGGGTGGACTTCCCGGCACCGTTCTCTCCAACCAAGGCATGCACCTCTCCGCGGGTTACCGAAAAGTCCAAATCTTTCAAGGCTTGCACACCCGGAAAGTATTTAGACACCTTCTCGGTCTTGATTACAATTTCATTATCGCTATTTGGATTATTCATCGCCTCTCCACCTGCCTTATCAGGAACGGCTTAAATAAGATCACCCAAAAAAACTAGCTTGTTGGATTTCCTGGAGTTGATTGCCATTCGGGGAAAATTAACCAATGCGCGGCAATTCGAATCCCTGGCTGGTTTCCTAAACGCACATGGGCCCCTCGAAAGGGACCCATGTTAAGAAAAAAATTACCAGGGTTTCTTTACTGATTTTCCAAAATTGGCATCACAGGCTGCGTTTACGTCCTTGAAAATAATCTTTTGGTTAATTTCTTTAATGTTTTTGGTGGCTACATACGTAACGGGGACAACACTGAGTGTGGGGAGGTTATCCTTGGCTTCTTGAACGGTTTTGAATTTCATGGCAGCCTCCAGCGCCTCAGCAGCAGCTTTTCCTTGAACCTTGGGCTGGATTCCCAAAACCATCGTGGGAGGGCAATCCGGTTTGGCCATTTCGGCCAATAGTGCCGGTTCCTGGTCGATGCTGATAACGCAAACCTGCTTCTCCTTCTTCATTTCCTTGATGGCCTTGATAGCTCCGACCGCCGGCAGCCCCCAGGTGGTGGCCACCCCTCTGAGATCAGGATTGGCCCGTAGGGTGGCCTTGGTAATGGTATAAGCGCGATTCACCGGGTCGGCCGGGTCAACTTCATGATATTCACCGATTCGTTTGATATCTGGGAACCAGCGGAAGACATCCTCAAAGGCCCTTTTGCGGACCTCAAGGGTATGCCACCCGGCCGCATCCAAACCGATGTATTTCCCGGATCCATGCATCTGATTTACCATCCATGCGGCCAGGTCTGTGCTGGCCCAACTGTCTTCCGTTGAGTTATGCACGGCATAGGGTAAAAACATGATCACGGTAACGACCGGGATGTTGGCATCAAAGGCCTTCTTGGCGACATCCATAAATGCCCCGCCTTCCCCGCCTTTGATGATGATCCCATTAACTTTCATGGTAATAAAATTTTCTACGTCGGCTTTTTGCTGGGATGTTTTACCCTGAGCATTCGTGCTAACAACTTTGTAGCCTTTGTTTTGGAAATAATCTATGATGGTCTTGTTACCTGTGGCATTCCAGTCATTTCCCAACCAAAGGTTAGACACCCCTATGACTTTTTGCTCCGCCGAGGCTTGGGGAATATACGCAAAGGTCCAGAAAAGAAGCAGTCCCATAACCAAAAATAGCAGCTTTTTTGTATTAATTTTTCCCATGTGATACCTCTCTGTTTTCTGATTTTGATGATTTAAAGTTAATCTACCCTTACCCTAACATAGTTTTTTGGTACCACTTAGCTTTCCCCCCCCCTTTCTTTTTTGAAATATTGACCCAAAAAAACTGCCAATTGTTTCTACTATGAAGTTAGGTACCCCCAAGTAACCCCTTTTTCTAATTCTGATGGCCTGTTGGTTCTAACTTCATACCTCTTTTTATTGGTTTGTCAAGTTTTTTTTAAAGTTCCTCCAGCGGAGATTTGAGACTTTTGAACCCTAAGAGGGCGCCTGGATACCCTTATATATGAGTCGTTATGACGGAGTCGTAATAGGTGCCAATCACCGTTATCTTTTTGATAATTAAGAAAATTTAAACATTTGAAAACTATGGACTCAGGCCGCCCACCTATTAGCGAATTTTTGTGAATTTATTATACTTGATTTAATTTTTTTGTTGACAAGTTGCCCTATGTATCTATAGAATTTTGGTCAAGGTGTCTAGTGGTAAGACCAATGAATGAGATATTTAAGCCCGTCAAACAAATAAGAATTTCCGAAGAGATCGCAAACCAACTGAAGTCGTTGATCTTTGAAGGGAAACTGAAACCAGGGGAGAAACTGCCTTCGGAAAGGGACTTGGCCAAGTCCTTAAATGTCAGTCGGGTCTCTCTCCGGGAAGCCTTGAATACACTTCAGGGAATGGGTTTATTGGAGATCCAGCATGGGAACCGTACATTCATACGTCCCATGACCACCCGATCCATATTAGATCCGCTAGTATCATTCAGTAAAGAATATCCATATAACACTTTGAAATTATTAGAAATTAGAAGGTATCTTGAGTTAGGCTCCATCTCTTTGGCTGCCGAACGGGCAACAAAAGATGAAGTCAAACAGCTAGAAAAGATTTTGAAAAAAATGGAAGAAGATCTTAAAAAAAATCATCTTGGGGCTAAAGCTGACCTGGAATTCCATTTTCTTATAGCAACCGCAACGCATAATGAGGCCTATTTTCATATAATGCAAACAATCTATGACTTGTTGGAAGAGGAATTTCGTATTGCCTGGGGCGAAATTTTTAGGGAAAACGAAAAACGAAAAATATTGTTTGAACAACATAAAAGTATTTTTGAGGCCATTAGGGATCGAAATCCGAAAAAGGGGGCAGATGAGGCCAATAGACATCATGACTTCCTTCAAAAGGAATGGAAAGAGGCTTTAATAAAATAAATTAAAATTTTTTTAGGTGGTGCGAAGATGGGTACTGTAAGCGTAGTGATAGACGGGACGGAAGTAAGGGGAGCGGAAGGGACGACGATTCTGGAGGCGGCGAAGGAGGCGGGCCTAGGGATTCCCACCCTCTGTCACCGGCCGGAGCTGAGCGTTTTCGGGGGATGCCGTCTCTGTGTGGTTGAGGTGGAGGGGGCGCCAAGACTGGTGGCCTCCTGTCATACTCCGCTGGCCGAGGGGATGGTCATCCATAC
>JACQYK010000310.1 GCA_016208255.1 Deltaproteobacteria bacterium
GCAGCCTGGCAAAAATTTTTTAAGAAGTCGGACGTGGTGGGCATCAAGACTAATGCCTGGGCGTCCTTGCCCACCCCGAAAGAGATGGAGGAAGCCCTCCGCCGCCGGCTGCTTGAAGTGGGGATTGGGGAGGGCCATCTGGCCGTCGATGATCGAGGCGTGCGCAGCAATCCGGTTTTTCAGAAATCCACCGCCCAGGTCAATGTCCGTCCGCTGCGCACCCACCATTGGTCGGGGGTAGGGACCTGCCTTAAGAACTATATCATGTTCATCCGCTTTCCCTGGACCTATCACGGGGAAGCCTGTTCCGACCTGGGGAAGATCTGGACCCTGCCCGGGGTAAAAGGCAAGACCCGGCTGAATATCCTGGTGGCCCTGACTCCGCAGTTTTACGGACGGGGCCCCCATTCCATCGACCATCGATATCTGTGGCCTTACCGGGGTCTGATCGTGGGCACCGACCCGGTTTCGGTCGACAGCGTAGGGGCCGAACTCCTTCGGAGGAAGAGGGTCGCTTTTTTCGGAGAAGACAAAGAACTGGATGTCCAGCCGATCCACATTGCCGTGGCCGATAAAAAGTATCACCTGGGGACGAGCGATTTGAACCGGATCGAGATTATCAAGCTGGGCTGGCAGGAAGATATCCTGCTTTAAAGTCTTTTTATTGACTTGGTTGATTTTTGGTCTTATTTTATATAAGCGGCTTTAAAAGGTTGGACGGAAAATATCAACTGGTAAAATCAGGAGGGGATATGCCGGCTTTCGAGTATGAAGGAAAAACAATCAAAGTTAATGAGGAAGGGTATCTGGAAAATTTTGACGAATGGGATGAAACCGTTGCCTGTGCTCTGGCTGAAAGAGAAGGGGTCAGCCAAACCTGTCCGCTGGACACGGAACAATTGGAAATATTAAAGTTTATCAGGGAATATTATAAAAAGTTCAATTCAGTTCCCATCGTCCGGGCCGTCTGCACTCACGTCCATCAACCGGATAGATGTGAATATCTACAGTTTCCGGATCCTATCATCACCTGCAAGATCGCCGGTATCCCTAAGCTGGAAACCGGGTATGAGCTGATGTAACAAGTGGGGATGGGGATTTGATTTATTAGTTCGAAAATAAAGTTCATAGCCCAAGGAGGTCTATTTTCGGATTAATCCTCATACCGGGAAAAGGAGGAAATCATGTATCAGAAGCAAGAATTATGCGAGCGGATTAAATCCCTTTATCCGGATTTAGGCCAATGTGGAATCGATGTGCAGGTGAATTATGATGGAGGGAGAAATGTCTGGGTGGTTGACCTGAAAAAGGATCAGCATGAACTTAAAACCTACCTGGATCTGACCGATGCCGATACCTGTATGGAGGGCAAGCAGTGCGTCAATCTGACGCTTCAAATTAGTCAATTGGTTAATAACATTAAAAAAGTTTGAAGATCAACCGCTAATAAAACTCTTTTTCCCTTTAATACGAAAATAGTTTCGAGCCTACCAGGCTATTTTCATGATTGGTGGTGCCACGCCCCTAAAAGCGTGGCATGACGGTTTAATAAAGGAGTTTTTTGGCTCTAGTCCCCATGAGAGTCAGTGCGGTTCTTCCCGCCTGGGCTATGCCAACCAAAATGGGTGACAACAGGAAAGTCTTTTTGGTTTCCCGGACTGCTTGGATGGGGCCGATATCAGTGATCTTTTCGCGGTTTGGGTCAGTCATTTCTTTGTAGAAAAGAGCCGCTACCCCGAGAATGATCGAAATAATATTAATAAACATTAATGATTTCATAAGAAGCGCTCTCCTTCTTCTACAATCCTTTTAAGCTCGCAAAAAATAAAAATAGTGGGAAGCACAGACCGTTTTTTATTTTGATGGCGAGTAACCCGAACCGAGGCCCTTTTAGGCAAAAGCCTGGTCGGCCCTGGGGGAATCAGAATAGGAAACCATCGATTTTACAATCGGACAGCGCTGGCATTTCAAAAGTCCCTGATTCAAAAAATAATTAAAAATATCTTCTCCACTGCAGTTATCAATATTTCTATTCTGGGCGAAATGGTAACGCTTAAGACAGGCTTTTTCCGATATTTTTAAGTTTCCAGTCTGGAGGGGACAGTCAATCAGCCGGGGAAAACTTAAAGGGGAAAATTCTTTGTCCCACTTTTGCGCTTTAGCCATAAAATCCTCCTGATTCTTGTTGTTTATTTTGCTCCTGGATTTTTTTATGTATATTTTTATACATGATGGCCTAAAGGTAAATAACGGGACCTCTGTATTTTTTAAAAAAAAATACTGTAGGTTAAGCTTGATATTCTATCCCTGGGAGGAAAGGCGGTCGTGCTTTCCGGGATGCCGAGAACCACAATTCTCTCATCGACCACGCTGAACCGGATGTTATGGACCATCAGACAACTGCTGAAGCGGACCTCGGCTCCCGCTTTGGTATAGCGGACACCGATCTGCAATCGATCCGGGAACTTCGGCAAAAGGTACCTGATGCTCACCCCTTTTCCGGCCATGTCCTCGATAGCGCTGACGATATTTCTGGTCATCGGGATATCGTCACCGGAGGGGGGGGTGCCGGTAATGCAGCCAATGATCTCCTGTTTCGCGCCAAACATGGCATCCACCAGGGAGAAAAAGTATTCCTGCCGGGTCAGGACCTTGGTGAACCTCCCGACTTCCCGGAGCAGGTGGTCTCTCTTTTTTCCCTCATAAATCCCGTAGATCAGCAGTAGGACGGTGGCCACGAGCAGGAAGGATTCCAGCAGCAGCAGCCCGAATTCCAAGGTCATGATTAAGCCTCCGGACCGCGCCGGCCGCCTTCTCCAGACAACGGCCCCGGTCTGGTAAGGGTCAAGGGATGATCAGGACAAAGCGGGTTCCGGTTTTTCGTCCTTCTCCGGCCTCTTTTCCGCATACCACAGATCATTGTGCTGTTTGGCCCAGACGGCATCGACGGATCCGGTCCACATAGCTTCAAAGGTGCCCTCGGCGCCGAAGGTTCCAAGGTAGATATGACCGAAAGAAGCGGTGATAAAGAGCACGGCCACCGAGGCATGAACGACGTGGGCCACCTGCATGGTCAGACGCGTCTGCCCCCAAATGGGGAAATCCATGATGATTCCGGTGATCCCCGAGGCCAACCCGAAAACAACCACCAGCCAGAACCATCCTTTCTCACCGCCGTTGACCCTTCCCGTATGGGGCCGTGGCCCGCTGCCGAACATGCCGCCCAAAGTCTTAAACCAGGTCAGATCTTCCTTCCTGGGAATATTGTAGCGGAACCAGAGCAGTGTTTCCAAAAAAATTCCTGCCAGCAAAAAAGGTCCGCAGTAATTGTGGACCCCTTTGGTCGCCTGCAGGTATCAGGAGACGGCCCAATGTCCGAAGATAGGTATCAGCAGTACCCTGCCCAGGAGAAGGCTTAAGCCGGTGACGGCCATAGTCACGAACAGCAGGGCCGTGTACCAATGCAGGATCCGCTCTCCCAGGGTATAGCGTTCAATCCTGATGCCGGACCTTGGTTCCTCCAGTTTGTCCTTCCCGACAAAAAAATAAAACAGGCCCATGGCCGCCAGGGCCAGGGCCAGGACCCATTGAGAATAGGGCATGATCAGATTGTTTCGGATCTGGCGCCAGTTCTCCCCGCTGTTCCGGATCAAGACGGTGTGACCTTCCGCGGGCGCCGTCATAAAACCGGGGATTCCCTGACGGACCACCCGCCAGAAATTGGCGTGGGGGTTGCTCATATCTGCGCCGACGGCCACCCAGTAAAAAATCAGGCCCGCCAGTAAGAGAAAAATTCCCAAACCCATAAACCGGAAGGTCCGTTTGCCCGTTTGCCTTGCCATAACTCCTCCTCTGATCAGCGATCGGTTTGGACCAGTTTAAAGCGATTGATCAGTATTTGTCGCTGTTCCTTGGCCAACAAAGGGTCTTTGGTTCTCTTATAAACGCCTGGTTTATGCAGGGCCGTTTTCCGGGACTCGGAAGAACATCCGATCAACCCCAGAAGGACCAGGATTGCCGCCAGGATAGTTCCGATGCCTTTCATGGGTTTACTCCTTTTTTGATTTGAAGTTATAGGCCGTTTCCCATCCCCAGCTTTCCGGCCTCCCTCCGCGCTTGGTCACCCGCTGAATATAGATCTCGGAAACGATATCGCCGTCTCCGCCGAGCAAGGCCTTGGTGGCGCACATCTCCGCACACAGGGGCAATTTGCCTTCGGCAATCCGGTTGCGTCCATATTTTTGATATTCGGCAACCGAATTGTCCGGCAAGGGGCCGCCGGCGCAGAAAGTGCATTTGTCCATCTTGCTGCGGGAACCGAAGGCGCTCTGTTCCGGAAATTGCGGGGCCCCGAAAGGACAGGCATAAAAGCAATAGCCGCAGCCGATGCACAAATCTTTGTCGTGCAGGACGAGGCCGTCCGGGGTGAAATAAAAACAATCAACGGGACAAACCGCCGCGCAGGGGGCATCCGTACAGTGCATACAGGCCACCGATAGGGATTTTTCTCCCCTTTCACCGTCCTTCAGAGTGATGACGTGCCGGCGGTTGATGCCCCAGGGGACATCGTGTTCGTTATTACAGGCCACCACACAGGCATTGCAGGCAATGCAGCGTTCGGCGTCACATAAAAATTTCATCCTGGCCATGGTTCGCCTCCTTTAGTGCGAAAATAGAGTTTGGAGTCGAAGGAACTCTGTTTTCATGATTGGTGGTGCCACGCCCCCAAAGGCGGCGCATGGCGGTTAAGCCGGTGTGATCCGGCAGAGCGTGGATTTAGTTTCCTGCATCAGGGTCACGCAATCGTATCCGTAGGTGGTGGCGGTGTTGCAGGCCTCACCCCTCACATAGGGGGCCGTCCCTTCCGGGTATTTGCCATAGAGGTCCTTGCCCTCAAACCATCCCCCGAAATGGAAAGGGGTCCAGACCGTTCCCGGACCCACGCGGGGAGTGACCATGGCCCGCACCTTGATTCGGCCCCCTTCAGCCCCTTCGAGCCAGATATACTGGCCGTTGCTGATATGGGCCTCGTTGGCATCTCTCGGGTTTATTTCCGCGAACATTTCCGGCCGCAGTTTGGCCAGCCAGCGATTGGAGCGCGTCGCCTCTCCGCCGCCCTGGTATTCCACCAGCCGGCCGCTGGTGAAAACGAGCGGATATTTCTGGCTGTGATCCACGGACTGGATCGATTGATAGCGGGTGGGCAGCCGGTAAAAGACTTTGCGGTCCGGATAGGTCGGGTATTTTTTGACCAGGTCGAAACGAGGCGTATAGAGCGGTTCGCGGTGGAGAGGAATCGGATCGGGATACTCCCAGACCTGGCAGCGGGCCTTGCCGTTGC
The DNA here is from genome assembly GCA_016208255.1 of Deltaproteobacteria bacterium. GTDB lineage: Bacteria > Desulfobacterota > RBG-13-43-22 > RBG-13-43-22 > RBG-13-43-22 > RBG-13-43-22. The sequence continues at coordinate 5,342 of JACQYK010000310.1, forward strand.
CGAAGGGAGCGCAACCGTGTTTGATGGCCACCCGCTGGATACCGCCGGAGAGATCCGTTTTCCAGTTTTTCCCTTCGGCCTCTTTTTTCTCGTCGGGGGTCAGGTCATTCCACCAGCCTAATTTTTTGAGCAGCTCATCGGTGAATTCCGGATAGCCGTTTTTTATCTCCGACCCTTTGGAGAAGGCCCCTTCGGCCAGGAGGTTTTGACCGTCCCTTTCCGTTCCCCAGGCGGCCCGGAACACCAGACCCCCCTCGGCGACGGACTTGCTGGGATCGTACAGAAGCGGCGTGCCCGGATGCTTCATGGCCGGGGTCCCCCAACAGGGCCAGGGGAGTCCGAAATATTCCCCGTCGCAGGGGCCGCCTTCGGCCTTCAGAGTGGTGGGATTGAAGGTGCGCCGGTATTGGGCATGGAGTTTGAGACGCTCCGGGCTCTGACCGCTGTAACCGATGGCCCAGGCCCCGCGGTTGAGTTCCCGCAGGATGTCCTCCACCACCGGTTCGTCATTCACCACCTTGATGTTTTTACAAAATTCGTTGGCGAACCCCAGTTTTTTAGCCAGTTTGTATAAAACCTTGTGATCCGGTAAAGATTCGTAGAGGGGTTCTATGACCTTCTCCCGCCATTGCAGGGATCGGTTGGAAGAAGTCAGCGATCCGGAGGTCTCGTACTGGCTGCAGGCCGGCAGGAGATAGGTGTCGTTTTTACGGTCGCTCATAACAGCCATATGGGTGGGGAAGGGATCGGAGATCACCAGAAGATCCAGCCTTTCCAGGGCCTTTTTCATCTCCGGGCCGCGGGTCTGGCTGTTGCAGGCATGGCCCTGAAAGATGACGGCCCGGATATTGTCTTTCTGCGAGAGGTTCTGCTTGCCCTCCAGCACGCCGTCGATCCAGCGCGAAACAGGGATGCCGGGGCTATACATGGTGTAATCCATCTTGCCGCCGCCGGCGTCGTACTGCCGGCTCATGTCAAAGCGGGATTTGATCCACTCATAATCCAGGCCCCAGACCCGGGCCCAATGTTTCCAGGCGCCTTCGGCCAGGCCGTAGTAGCAGGAAAGGGTATGGCAATTGGGACCTACATCGGTCGCCCCCTGAACGTTGTCATGGCCGCGGAAGATATTGGTGCCGCCGCCGGAAACCCCGACGTTCCCCAGGGCCAGCTGCAGGATGGAGGCCAGACGGGTGTTGCTGCTGCCGATATGATGCTGGGTGATGCCCATGCACCAGACCAGGGTGCCGGGCCGGTTTTCGGCCATCGTTTTGGCGATTTCATGGACCTTCTCTTTGGGAATGCCGGTTACGTTTTCCACCACCTCAGGCGGCCAATGCTCCATTTCCTTCCGGACCTCCCCCATGGCCCAGACCCTGCGGGAGATAAATTCCTTATCCTCCCAGCCGTTTTTAAAGATATGCCAGAGCAGTCCGTACATAAAAGGGATATCTGTGCCGGGCCTTAACCGGGCGAAAATATCGGCATGGGCTGCCGTGCGGGTGTGGCGCGGATCGACGACGATCATTTTGGCCCCGTTTTCCTTGCCCCTTAAGATGTGCTGCATGGCCACGGGATGGGCCTCTGCGGCATTACTGCCCAGAAAGAGCATGGCCTTTGAGTTATGCATGTCGTTGTAAGAATTGGTCATGGCTCCGTAGCCGAAGGTGCTGGCCACGCCGTAGACGGTGGTGGAATGGCAGATGCGGGCCTGGTTATCGACATTGTTGGTACCCCAGAGGGCGGCGAATTTTCCCTGCAGATAGGCCCCTTCGTTGCTGGCCTTGGACGAGCCGCAGAAGAATAAGGCATCCGGTCCGGATTCTTCCCGGATTTTTAAGAGGCGGTCGCCGATTTCGTTGATGGCCTGGTCCCAGGAAAGACGTTTCCAGGACCCGTTCACCAGCTTCATAGGAAATTTGGTGCGCCGTTCGCCAACCCCGTAATCACGGACAGAGGCCCCTTTAGGGCAATGGGCCCCGAGATTGATGGGGGAATCATAATCCGGTTCCTGGCCGGTCCAGACCCCGTTTTGGACTTCGGCGATGACCCCGCAGCCCACCGAACAATGACTGCAGATGCTGCGCCGGTATTCGGTGGCCAGGTCCGGTCTGGGAAAATTTTTCTTTTCCTCCACAGTGGCCTGACGCATGCAGGACAAGGGCAACAGCCCAATCAGGGCCCCGCTGCCCAAAACCGCACCGCTTCGCCTTAGAAAGGTCCGGCGGTCCATGTTTTTTGGAATATCCGGTTCAGAAGATATCCGCTGCAGCCACTTTTTTTTGAATGCTTTCATAAGGCCTCTCTCCCTTTCGATTAGAATGGGTAATTGCCGGTTGTCGCTGGGGGGAAAACCCCTTTTCTTATTTTTTCAATCATCCATTGACAACCTCGTAAAAAGTCAAAAAACGACTTTTCGCGAGGCGGGAAAGGGCTTCCCCTCTCCCGCCACTTGAAGTGAATTCAAGTGGTTCCACCTTCACCCCAGGCCGGGACTTAATCGTCCTCGGCCTGTTGATGGACTTATTACGAGTCCATCATTATCTGTTCTCAAATATTCACAGCCTGGCTGTTCTGTAATAGTTTTTTATATGTTCTGTTAATCGATATCCCCCATTGGATTCTACCGGCTTTGGCAATGAAGGCTTCGGCTTGGCCGCCGCCGGCCGGCCGGAACCGAATAGAGCGGCCACTCCGCCGAGGAGGGCCGCCGTTTTAATAAAGGTGCGTCGGTTACCCATGATTTCCAGTTTCATCATTCTTTCCTCCTTGCTCGTTAACATAGGTCCTATAAGTCCAATAGGGCCTATTTAACATCCAGGAATTCCTTCTCGGATTCGACAAAACATTTTCCGAAAGATCCGACCTCCCGGTAAAATTCGGCCTTTTTGGCCGCCCGCAGGTCCTCAAACAGATCAGACAGCCACCAGGAGAGGTGTTTTTGGAAGAAATCGGCCTGCGTCTCCAGGGGGACCTCCATGGTCTTCCGGGAGATAAGGGCCATTACTTCACAGAGGGCGGCGGCATGGTCTTCTGGTTCACAGAATTCACTTTGCCGGACGATACCCAGGCGGAAAAGGTCGGACCGCACCGCGACCAAGGGAAGCGACTGAATTTTTTTTCCCTTGTACCACGAGGCATAAGGCATCATCTCCCCGCGTCCCAGGCCCACAAAAAGCTGGTCGTATTCCTCTTCCAAAGCGGTTAAAAGATAGCGGTGCCCGGCCTGGCTAAGGACCTGCAGGGCCTGGTCCAATCCCTCCGGAAGGACTTCGCTCCAATCAAGCGATTGCATTATTTTAATAAGTTCTTCCGAAGGCGGCCGGCCCAGAAGAGCGGCCAAGAGAACATAGACATCGCAGCGGACCGGGGCATAGGGGTCAAACCAGGAGGGGACAGGCTGTGTTTTTATTGTTGATTCCATAACTTCATGTCCTCGGATTTCAAGGCATCGCGGGCACGGCAGGTGCCGCACATTCGCAGGCGGCGTAATTGCCGCTCTTCAGCATACATCCAGTGGCCCCGGAGTTTTTCCTGCAGGCGGCGGATCATGGCCGGGGTGGTAAAGGCCAGGCCGCATTCGATACAGCGGAAGGGCTCGGCCTGGTGAAGAATCACCGGGGTTTGAACGGTTTCCAGGTCACAAAGAAGGCGGGGATGTAAACGGATCGCCTTTTCGGGACAGGTTTCCTGACAAAGTCCGCATTGATGGCAAAGGGATTCTTGAAACCTGAGCTGCGGCTCCTGGCCACCGGCCGACAAGGCCCGGGAAGGGCAGGCGGTAACGCAGGCCAGACAGAGGGTGCAGGCAGCTTGGTCGACGGTGACGGCCCCGAAGGGAGAACCCGGTGGCAGGGGGAGACCCGGCTGGCTGGCAGCGGATTGATGGTAGAGATGCTGAACGGCCAGAAGGACCGTCCCTCGTTTGTCCGAGCCGGGGGAAAAGACTGCTGGACTCGCGGGATATTCAATAGACTGGCCGTCCATCACCAAGGAAGGGGGGCTATTTTTTTCCGGGCCAAGGTTTTCCATGGGGCCGGACAGACATCGAATTTTATCTTTCGGCAGGCCCAGCCCCTTAAGAATGGTCCGGGCCATTTCCATCTGCCCGGCCACGGCCTCTGTGATCCCGGGCGGGTTATGGGAGCCCCAGGCGATCAAAACTTCCCCGGCGCCATAAGCCAGTGCGGCTAAGGGAATCTCCGGTCCTGCCTGGGCTATTTGCTCCACTTCCAAATAAACCGTTCGGTCCCCGTCCTTTTCCTCCCGGGAGGGAAGGTCTTGTTGGCCGGATTGTTCTTTATCAGAGATAATCAAGGTAACCGGATAATCGGAGGGCCCTTCACGGCCGGCCAGCTTCTGTCGCAGCCGATCCTGAAGGGCTTCCGGAGATGGCTCATTCAATCGAAGGGCTTCGGCCGGGCAGACCAGGGCGCAACCGCCGCACCCCTGGCAGAGGTAATGATCAATGGAAATTTTTCTCTCCTGGGAACGGATGGCCTCCAGGGGGCAGATCTCCAGACATCGGCGGCAGTTTCTTCCCCTGGACCGGCTGTGAAAACAACGGTTTTCCCGAAAGATGATGAATTGGGGCTTTTTAAAGCGGCCGCGCATCTCCGGGATTTCCGCCAGGGCTGTTTCCAGGTCTGCCGGGTTTTGTCCGGGTGTGTAATATCCCAGGGGAGGAAAATCTCCCGCATAGGCGGAAGTCGGCTGAAGATCGAGTACCAGATCAAAAACCGCCGCTTGGCCGTCATCCGCCTGGCTCAGATTCTTTTGGACTCCATTTATCGTGGCCACAGCTGAAAAACCGCCGAAGGCGCCTTTTATCGAGAGGTCTTCGACCTCAAAAAGGGCTGGCCGAACCGGCCTGAAAGATAAAGCCTCTGGAGACGGTTTTCGGGCCACGACCAGGGTGCAGGTCATCTGGTGATCGCCGAGGCGTTTTGCGCAGGCCAGGGCCCGCTCGATTTCCGTATCGACGATTAAAGTCCGTCCTCTGGAGATCACGGTTAACGGTCCGGCCGCCTTGATCGCCTTGGTCTCAATGCTCGCGCTCACTAAAGCTGCCGCTGTTTTTCCTACGGCCTCCGTTTCCTCAGCCGGCCGCTCGGCAAAGGCGCTTCGCTTCCTGCGCTCCATCTGATGGCGCATGTCCGCGGTGACCAGGTCGTCCAGAGGCTGGAAGGAGCGGTAGTTTCCGGACCAATCGTTCAGATCATCGATGACGTTGAACTCGGGCGAATGGAAGTTTATGGGGGCAGCGGCTTTGTGCCGATCCTGGTCCGGGGAAGCCGATGTTTCTTTCGGGTCGGCCCCGGCGGCGAAAGAAATTTCCACCGCCGGGCCTGGAGACTGATTTTCCTGGTTCATCAAAGGGTCCCTTGTTGATAAATGTCCTGTTTTCTAAATAATCCTTGCAGCGCGGGTCTCAGAATTTTAACTGAAATCCGAGCTGATATTTGTTGGAGTCGACCAGTCCCGAATTGGCCCCGCCATCCAGACGCTCCCAGGCGACAAAGGGCATAAATTCCCTGGTTAAATCATAAGATAAACCGGCTACGTAAACGTTCCTTTCGTCATCGCTTCGATTGGTATTGGGGTCATAATAGTACCATTTGCTGAAGACCCGGAGCTTTTCGAAGCTGGGAATCCGCAGGAAGCCTGAAACCAGATATCCTTTCCGGTCGTTTTCTTCGTTCGAAGCCTTGGTTCCCTTACCCCAATAATATTGCCCCATGATGGTGAAATAGGGATGCTGCAAGGAAATCTGCCCGATATTGACCTGCCAGGAAGGGAAGGAGGTGACCGGACCGCTGCCGGGGGCGAAACTGGTGTTGCTTTCCCCGTAAGTCCCGGTATAAGCCAATTGGAGTCCTTTCAGGATGGGGAACATCGGGAAGGGACGCACGTAAACCAGCCCGGACAGGACCTTGTTGTTGTTATTCTCCGCCGTATCAAATCCGGAGCCGTTGTAAACCCCGACCATGTAACCGCCCCATTTGCCGGAAAAAGGCCTGGCCGCGTACTTCAAATAGTCGTCATCCATGTACCCCCCAAAGACGCCCCTGTTGGCCACACCCAGATCGGCCGTGGACTGAATGCCCAGATCATCCAGGAGGTTTTTCCCCTGGACACGGTAAGGCCAGATGGCGCTGTCATAGTAATCGGATGGGGTTAAAGTCAAGCCCAGCAGCGATTCCGTGCCCAGGAGCTTCAGGCTGATAAAGGCATACTTGATCCGTAATTCAAACCCGTTATTGACATCATCGGGGTCCTTGGCCGTAAAAAGATCAGAAGTAAAATTCATCCCCAGCCAGGAGTTGAAATCCTTGGTCAGGGTCACATAGGCCCGGTTCAAGGCAAATTGGTTGGTATTGGTCCCGGCGGCCCGGTCCAGGAAATTCCATTCTCCAAAGATCGTGGTCCCGAATTTGAAACCCCTTAAGGCCGGGGGAAGCAAATCACCCTTGTCGGCCTCCTTTTTTATCTCCTCCTGAACCTCGGCTTTTACTTCCTTCTTTATCTCCATTTTCTTTTTTTGAGCGTTAGATTCCGATTCTTTTAACAACTGATCGGCCTCTCCCTGGGTGATGATGTTTTTCTTGATCAACAACTCAATCAATTCCTTTTCGCCGGCCCAGGTTCGGTCGAAGCTGCCCCAGACCAAAAAGGCTCCCAAAACACACAAAAAACAGAACCATTTTTTCCAGTTTGTCATTGTTTTTCCTCCTCGTTTGACCCGCCCCGAGGCCGGTTAACTCGCCCCTGGTTGAATTCATTTTAGAACAATCGATTTTTCATTCATTGTATGGAAACAGGGAGCAAGATAGAAATACGTGAAAGGCTTTATTTTTGCCCTTAATAGGCTGTATTTTTCAAAAGACTTGACAGGCCGGGAATTCCTGAAGCTGTCGGGGCGGACACAACAAGGGTTTGCCAGCTTTTAATCGAATGCGGGATCGGGGACTTTGGCAGTCCGGCGGCCATTACCCCATTTTGACATTTATCCCGGTAGTGACTCTTCAAAATGGGTCACTACCATTATCCCCATTGACTTTTCCGGTATTCCCCTTTACCCTAAAATACAGTTTCAGCAGGCAGCCTCCCGGGATGCCTCCCCTAAACCGGGTTCTCTAAAGGCTGGGGATGCAGGCTGAAGGCCAAAAAACGTTGGGGAATCCCCCCGCCGGAAAAAGGAGGAAGGACTATGAAAGGAATGGCAAAGCTTTTAGAGTCGTTCGGATTGTTGTTGGGGCTATTAATCTTTTTCGCTTTTACGGCACAAGCCGCGGAACCGATCGTCATCGGGGTGCCCACATCCCTCGGATTTCTGGAAGGGACCGAAAGCCACAACAGCGTCCTGATGGCCGTGGAAGAAATTAACGCCAAGGGCGGAGTGACCATCAAAGGTCAAAAGCATCTCCTTAAGGTAGAGGCCATCGACATCCGCGACGCCGCTCCCGGGGTGCCCGTCCCGGAAGCCCTCCTCGGCATTGAAAAACTGATCCTGGAGAAAAAAGTCAAGGCCATCGTCGTCGGTCCTTTCCGTTCCGAAGCCCTTCTGGCCGGCATGGACCTCATCGCCAAGTACAAAATCCCCATGCTGGCTACCATCGCCATGGCCCCGGATTACGGGAAAAAAATATTGGAAAACCCGGACAAGTATAAGTATTGTTTCCGCGTCTGTCTCGATGCCGGTTATCTGGTGGGCTATCTGAAAGGCAGCATGGAGTTCATCAACAAGGAATTCGGCTTTAAAAAGTTTTATCTCATGCACCAGGACGTGGCCTGGGCCCGGGGTACGGCCAATGCCTTATCCGGCATCCTGAAAGGGGCCGGCTGGGAAGTTCTGGGAATGGATTCTTATCCCACCGGGGCTGGTGATTTCTCGGCCGCCCTGATGAAGATCCGGGCCAGCGGCGCCCAGGTCATCCTGCCTATTTTTGACATGCCCCAGAGCGGCATCCTGGTCAAGCAGTGGAACACCATGAAAGTGCCGGCCCTGTTGGCCGGTTTCATCTCCCCCCTGGCCGGCCCCGGAGCCTGGAAAAATTTCGATCAGAAGATCGACGGGGCCATGAACGCCATTTTCGAGATCGGCAATATCCCGGTCAAAAAAGTCCCCAAGTCAGTAGCCTATTACGAAGCCTACAAGAAGAGATTCCGTAAAGAAATTGAATCCGGACACGGCCCCGCTCCGGCTTATGAATCGGTCTATATCCTGGCCGAGGCCATCGAAAGGGCCGGCAGCCTGGACCCGGACGCCCTGGCCGCCGCGCTGGAAAAAACCGACCGCTCCGGGGCCATCGGGCGGATCAAGTTTGGGAAAAATCACCAGGTGATTTTCGGCAACGATCCCAAAGAAACCGCTATCGGCGTCATGTCCCAGTGGTCCAAGACCGGGTCCCGGGAAATCGTCTTTCCTGAGAGTGCGGCCGACGCCAAGATCCACCTGCCCCCCGGAATGCAACCGGCCAAGTAAAGAGCGCGGGGCTCGAAGCGCATGGCGCAAAGCGGAAGGCCTAATGGGAAGAAGGGAAAGATGGACCTTCACCGGCAAACCTAACCTATGCTTCTAGGTACACTGATCTACGGTTTTATCAACAGCGTCATCCTGGCCCTGGTAGCCCTGGGTTTCAATTTGACCTTCGGCATCAGCGGGGTGGCCAATTTCGCCTATGGAGCCTTTTATATTTTTGCCGGATACGGGGCCTGGATCCTATTAAATACTCTCAAGCTTCCCTATGTCCTGGCCATCTTCGGAGCGCTGGTAATCACCATGATCCTCGGGGCGCTCATGTATCGGGTCGTCCTGCTTCGGGTCCGGGGAATGGCGATCTCCGAAGTCATCGCCACCTTCGGGATCGGCTTGGCCATCCTGGAGACCTTTCGTTATCTGGGTTTCGTGGGTTTTGAATATAACCTCCCGGTTTTCATCGATGGCAGCCTGGAAATCCGCGGTGTTTTTGTGGATTATCAGCGGCTGTTCATCGTCGGACTGGGATGCGTCATCGCCCTTTTCCTCTGGCTGTTTACCCATTATACCAAAATCGGTCTGGCCTTTCGAGGCATCGCCCAGGAAGAGCGGACCGCCCTCTCTCTGGGGATCAATTCCGATTGGGTGGCCACTTTGAGTGTGGCCTTCGGGGCGGGCTTATCCGCCCTGGCGGCCATCCTGATCCTGCCCCTGGGGACCATTTCCGTGGAAGGGGGTTATGATGTCCTGATCAATGCCCTGGCGGTGTGTATTGTCGGCGGACTGGGAAGCACGGTCGGGGTATTTGTCGCCAGCTTCCTGATCGGTTACGCTCAGATGATCACCTCCACCTACCTGGAACCGCATTGGATCATGATTGTCAGCCTGGTGGCCATCCTGGCTATTCTGGCCCTTAAGCCTTCGGGCCTTTTTGGCAGCCAGAAGGAGCTGGAAGAAAGGATTTAAACCTTTCACCGCAAAGACGCCTTTGCGGTGAAATTGAACCTTATGCAGATCCGCAAAGAACGCATCGATCGGGGTATCAAAGTCAGGACCGGGGACATTTTTGCCCTTTCTTCAGGCTGGGATCTTCTTTATCTACTGGCCCCCCGGGTTCTCCCCCTTCTGATCCTAATCATCCTGACTTTTACGCTCAGTCTTTACTGGCAGAAGGTCCTTATCTCCACAGCCGTTTTTGCCCTGCTGGCCATGAGTTGGGATTTCCTGGCTTCAGCCGGCATGGTCTCCCTGGGGCAGGCCTATTTTTTCGGCCTGGGGGCCTACCTGACCGGCATCCTGACCCATTATTTCCAGTGGCCCATCTGGCTGACCATTCCCCTTAGCGCGGCTCTGGGAGGCCTGATCGCCACTCTCACCCTGCTTCCCGTATTAAGGCTGCGGGGAATCTATTTTTCCATGATTACCCTGGTCCTGCCTTTAATGCTGGTCCGCGTCATCGAAGCCACCAAGATCTTTGGCGGGACGGAGGGGATCAGCGGATTGGCACCCTACCCCAACCGCTGGCTGGAGCTTTATGTCGCTTTGACCGCCGCCTGGGTCTGCCTCTTCGGCTTCCGGCGCCTCCTGAATTCCGATTTCGGTCTGACCCTGCAGGGCATCTGCGACAATGATCGCTCGGTAATGAGTTCCGGGATCAATATCTACTGGTACAAGGCCCAGGCCCTGTTCCTGGCCGGATCGGTGGGCGCCTTCGCCGGGTCTTTCATGACCCATTCCTACATGTTCGTGGGTATGCCGGTCTTTGCCCTGGACTATTCGATCCTGCCCATCGCCTCAGCCGTGGTGGGGGGCATGGGAACCATGGCCGGGCCGCTGCTGGGGGCCTTTATCCTGGTCCCTCTTTCCGAAGCCCTGCGCGGTCTCGGCGGCCTGCGCATTGTCATTTATGCCCTCTCCCTGACGGTATTCATCGTGGTCCTGCCGGAAGGGATCTTTCATTATGCCCAGCGGAAATATCAACAGTTTGAACGAAAGGTAAAAGTGGATTCTGAATGAGCACCCCCATCCTGGATGTTTCCAACCTTTCCAAGCGCTTCGGCGGGGTTCAGGCCGTGGAGGACATCACCTTTAAGGTGCAACCCGGTGAACTGATGGGGGTCATCGGACCCAACGGTTCGGGGAAGACCACGCTGGTCAACCTGATCACCGGCTTTATCCGGCCGGACCAGGGATCCATCCATTACCGGGAGCGGGAGATCACCGGCTGGATGCCCTACCGGATCAGCCGCCAGGGATTAGCCCGGACCTTTCAGATGGTCCGGCCCTTCTACCATCTGCCGGCCTTCAAAAATATGATCATTCCCCTTTCCTCTCCCCGGGTAAAGGAATTGCCCGGGGGACGTTACGGCGACCGGGATGCCGTGGCCAAGGACCTCCTGGAAGAAGTGGGGTTTGAACGAGATTCCCCGGTGATCAGCCGATCATCGAAAAAATGAAAACCGAAGGCAAGACCATCCTGATGATCGAACACCGGTTGCAGGAACTGTTCCGGATTGCCGACCGGGTGATCGTCCTCAATTTCGGGCAAAAAATCGCCGACGGCCGCCCGGAGAAGGTCATGCAGGGAGAAGAAGTCAAAAAAGCTTACCTGGGGACCGAGGGGGAGGGCTAATCGAAGATGCTGCTGGAAGTTAAACAGTTGATGGTTTTTTACGAGAACGCCCTGGCCCTGAACGACTTCAGCCTCCAGGTTGACAACGGGGAGATCGTGGCGGTCATCGGTTCCAACAGCGCCGGTAAAACCACCCTGATGAATGCCATTTCCGGCCTAATCCTGGACATCCAGGTCAAAGAAAAACGCAAAGGCGGAGAGCGTGTGACCGTCCTGGGAGAAGTCTGGTTCAATGGGGAGGACCTCAGCCGGATGAGCCCGGATCAGCGGGTTAAAAAGGGCATCGTCCTCTGCCGGGAACGGCACCCCATCTTTCCTGAAAGCGATGTGCTGGAAAACCTGCACATCGCCGGTTATCTGCGCAGCCGGAGAGAAATCAAGGAAACGGTGGATCTGGTTTTCACTCTTTTTTCCAACCTGGCCGGTTATAAAAACCGGAAGGCCGGCTTTCTGAGCGGGGGAGAACAGCAGATGCTGACCATCGGCATGGCCCTGGTGGTCCGTCCCAGTCTGCTCCTCCTGGATGAACCCCTGCTGGGCCTGAGTCCGGCCATGCAGACCAAACTGCTCTCGGCCATCAAGACCATCCGGCAGGAGACCCGGGTGACGATACTCATCAGCGAACAGTTTGCCCGGCCCCTCCTGCCCATGATCGACCGAGGTTATGTGATCGAAAACGGCATGCTGACTCTATCCGGCACCAGCCGGGAACTGATGAAGAACCCGGAGGTCGTCTCGGCCTATTTCGGTGTGTGATACTTTTGCCGCAGACAGGCGCAGACTAAGCGGATTGGTTCCACGACCCAAAATGCCGACCAGCCAATCCGGCAATCAGGATCGGATTGCATGAAATGGATTATCAGGATCTTAACGAACTGACTTACAAAATTAATGGTGCGGTCTTCTAAGTCAATCGGGTTCTTGGTGGAGGTTTTTTAGAAAAAGTCTATGAGAACGCACTCTTAATTGAACTAAATATTCGAGGAATAAACGCTGCCAGTCAGGTTCCATTAAAAGTTTCCTACAAAAAGAAAAATGTGGGTGATTATGTCGCGGATATTCTCGTAGAGAATCAGATAATCTTGGAACTGAAGACTGTTGATGAAATCCAAACGATTCATGAAGCCCAACTTATTAATTATTTAAAAGCCACCGGTCTAAAGATCGGGCTAATAGTAAACTTCAAACATCCCAAGGCCGAAATTAAAAGGTTGGTTTATGAACTCAAGGAATCCTAAAATGGAACGAAAGGCCATATTAATCTTATCCGCACGAAGGGAAGCTGAAGGTTCTCGTTGGCAGGTCGCCAACAAGAACAATCAAATGGTCTGCGTTTGTCTGCGGCAAAAAAATGAATCCTGATCTTCAACATATCTGCCGGGCCTTTCAAGAGCAGGCGGGGAAGACCCCGAACAAGGCCGCCCTGGTCTATCTCGGCACTTCCTATTCCTACGCTGAACTCCTGGACTCAGTCCGGGCTTTAGCCTCCAGCCTCCGGCAACTGGGTCTGAAAGAAGGGGACAAGGTCGTTCTCTACCTGCCCAACTCCGTCCAATGGGTCCTGGCCTGGCTGGCCGTCCAATGGATCGGCGGGGTAGCCGTGCCTATTACCCCCATCTATACGGCCCGCGACCTGAATTATATCGCGGGCGACACCGGCGCCGTGGCTATATTCTGTTCCGATCGAAATTTCGGTTATGTGCAGCAGGTTCTGGAATCCTCCCCGCTCAAAACCATCATCGTCACCAACCTGGCCGACCTGCTTCCCTGGTGGAAACGGTTTCTGGGCTGGGCCTTCGACATCATCCCCCGAGGGGGCGTGGCCAAAAGGACCGGTGTATATCCCTTTCGTCGTCTCCTTTCCGGTCCGGCCAATGGAGCCAGTCCGATCCCGGAAATCTACGGGGGCGGCGACCAGACGGCCGAAATCCTGTACACCGGCGGTACCACCAAGCACCCCAAGGGCGTGCCCATCAGCCACCGGCTTTACCTGGGCTGCACCGAGGAGCAGATCAGCGTCAGCGCCCCGCTCTTTCCCCGCCAGGAGAACGTGATCACCGGCGGGGCTCCGCTCTTTCATATCCTGGGTCAGACCTGCAGCCTGGGAACGATTTTTTTCGGGGGCACCCTGCTGGTCTTTCCCAAGATGCAGTTGGACGCCCTGATGCATGCCATCCAGCGTTTCCGGGCCAAGACGCTGATCGGCGTGCCTGCCCTCTACCGGATGATCCTGGAACATGACCGGCTGGATTTTTATAACCTCGGCTCCCTTCAATATTGTTTCAACGGCGGGGATGTCCTTCCTCTGGAAATTGAAAGAAGGTGGCGGGATAAATTTCAAAAGCCTATTTTCCAGGGGTACGGCGCTACCGAAACTTGCGGCGGAGTGACCATGGTGCCGACCGACCGGCCCACACCGCCCCGGAGCATGGGCCAGGTCCTGCCCAGCAAAATGGTCCGGGTTATCGATTCCGCCACCCTGGAAGTCGTACCGCCGGGTGAACCAGGAGAGCTGATCGTCACTTCCGATCCTATGGTCACCGGGTATTGGAACAAGCCGGAAGAGACGGCCGAAGCCTTTATCACCCTGGAGGGGGTGCGCTGGTACCGGACCAGCGATATCGTTTCCTTGGATAAAGAAGGGTACTTCTACTTTGTCGATCGAACCGTGGATACCATCAAGCACAAAGGCTACCGGGTTTCGGCTTCCGAGATCGAGGCCGCCCTGCAGGAGCATCCGGCAGTCGTCGAATCCTGCGTGGTGGGCATCCCCGATGATATGGTGGGCCAGCGGATCAAGGCTTTCGTGGTCCTGAAGAAAGATGTCAAGGGCGTTACCGGCTATGACCTGATCAAGTGGGCCCGGGAACGCCTGGTCTCCTACAAGCTCCCCCAGTACATCGAGTTCCGGGACATGCTGCCCAAGTCCAAAGTGGGCAAACTCCTGCGCCGGGAAATCCGGGGGGAGGAAGGCCGCCGGCAGGAAAAGGACGAAAAGAGCGACGCCGTGATGAAGGACAGCGGGCTGGATTAAATAATATTGGTACCAATTAGTAACTAAAGAATAGAAATCTT
>JACQYK010000317.1 GCA_016208255.1 Deltaproteobacteria bacterium
CGAAGGGCCTTGGAAGCCTTGTTCGATCTTGGACGTCATATACTGGGTAAAGGTTTTGGCCGGGCGATCAGCGAATACAAGGAGATTGCCCGGGCCCTGGTCCAAGAAAGGGTCTTGAGTGAAGAAGAAGGTAGAATAACAACGAAAATAGCCGGTTACCGAAACAGGATGGTCCATTATTACCAGGAAATTTCCAATCAGGAACTCTATGAAATTTTGACCGGTGATCTAAAGGATATTGAAGACCTTTTGTCGGGCATTCTGAAATGGATTCAGGATCACCCCGATATGGTTAATCAAGAATTGTAATCGAGAAATTTTACGGGATTTTATAAAAATAAATACGAGGTATTCATGCAGGTATTAAAAAAAAATATGGCTCAAACCACGGAAGAATATATTGAAGAATTAAAGGAAGCCTTGTCCAGAAATCCGGATTGCGGGACCAGCCATTATAATCTGGCTGTGGCCTTTATTAAACAGGGCTTCTGGGATGAGGCCATCTACGAACTTAAGGAAGCCATCCAAGCCAGTCCCAGTTTGGCCGAAGCCTATGTCGATCTGGGAGGCATCTATTTTCAACAGGGAAATTTGGAAGGATGTATTAACCTGAACCGGGAGGCCATCAAAATCAGGCCGAGGTTTTCTGTCCCTCATGGGAATCTGGGATTCGCCTACTTACAGCAAGGGGATGTCGCAGAGGCTGTTGAATCCCTGGAAAAAGCGGTCGCCATAAACCCTCAATTTATACAGGCCCTGGCCACCTTGGGCAGTGCTTATTTTATGCAGGGGCGTTTGGAGGAAAGCATCGCCGCCTCCCAAAAAGTGCTGCAAATGGCCCCCACATTTGCCGTAGCCCATAATAATCTGGCCCTGGCCTATTTTGAAATAGGGGAATTTCAAAAGGCTCTTGCCCACTGCGATCAAGCCAGGTCTTATGGTTTTTCAGTCGACCCCCGGTTTTTAGAAATGGTTGAGCCCTATCGGGATACCAATGGGCAGGCCTGAGACGTTAGGCGCGAGGCGAGAGGCATGAAGCATGACCCCTACCGTTTCCTTTTTATGCTCTTCTCTGCAGGGAAAGGACCTTTTTCCCCAAAGCCGCCTGGATAAGGGGCTGCATCTATCCCGGACCGATTTTACCGAACCGAACCAACCCCTTTGGACCTATCGCCTCTACTTTCGAGCCATCCGTAAAATTTTGAGCCAAGATGCTTATAAGACGCTCAAGGAGGCCGTGAGACGCCAGCTTTGTTTGCCGGATAAGCCCATAGAAATAAAAGAGGTATTAGTTTATTCGGAAAAACATGGAAACTGGTATCACCCGGCCAAAATTGAAGTTATCACCCCTCAAGGATGCGCACGATTTGTATTAAATGTTGCACTGACCGATAGGGGGCAGGCGGTCATGTCGCGAGAGATCGAGGCTTTTACTTATCTTACCGGAAAATATAACTACCCTTGGTTGCCGGCCTTATATTTTTATGAAGAATCGGTAAGGACCCCTTTCCCAGATAAGGAAAATCAGGGCCTGCCTCTGAGCCTGTTTTTGGCCGACTGGTTTGAAGGATTCCATGAGTTCCATCTTTCCGTAGATCCCTTGGACGGAATAATTAAACCGGTTCTCTGGGATGGCAGTACCAAACCCAACTACCTGGCAAATCTCCAGGCCCGCCAGCTTTATCGACAAATCTCAAAAATTTTGACCCTCTATTACAACCCCCGAACCTATGAACAGATCTTCCCCTGGCATCATGGAGCCGGCGATTTCGTGGTCAAAGTGAATGGAGAGCGGACTGAGGTCAGGCTGATTACGGTAAGGCAATATGGCCCTCTGGCCGATCCGGAGGAAATGTCCATTGAAGAGGCCCTGCTTTTCTTTTTTTTAAATCTTTCCATCAGGATGAGGCTGGATCGGGTGGATGGGATAGGGGAAATTGCCTGGGCCGGAGAAGATTGCCTGAATTCAACCTGGGAAGGTTTCCTGGATGGCTTATGGATCAAAGAAAAGGAAGGGACCCTGGCCCCGGGATTTCGAAATAAATTTCTAAAAGATTTAAGCAGGTTTTCCGGAGTGGAGTTGAACGAGAAATTTCTCGACCTTCTGGCGTCTTACTCGCCGGAAGCTCCGGATCTTCCGGTATTAAGAAACAATATTATCTCTCACATCCAGCAGGTCCACAGGATTATAAAGTTGGGACGAAATATCCTCCTGTAATTTTCTGTTTTTTTGTTGACAAAACCTCAATATATATTTTATAGCTTTACATTGTCTCTTTTTTCACTTTCATCCGCCCTATAGCCTATACACAGCTTAAAAATTGAGGAAGGGGATGGATTTACTAACAGTTTTAGATATTGAAAAAAGATGATCAGCCTGTAAAAAGTTCTCCAGACCGGGCCTTTATTAAACCAAGGTCCCGAAGTATTTGAATTTCGGAGATTCCATATTTCTTCGGAATGACGAAAATAGGGTCGGAATCTTTTTACGAGTCTATATCCATACAATAATAACGACCGGTAAAATTATAAGTTCCCGGAAGGAGGTGGTGGTTAGAATTTAACATGGCCCTCTGGGTCTTTGAATAAATTTTGATTTTTTTAAATTATTATCTTTAAAGAATGGGAGGTTATACTAATGAAGCATAAAACACCCCTGCTGGATCAATTAGAAAGCGGGCCGTGGCCGAGTTTTGTAAGCGATATTAAACGAGAAGCGGAATCTCGGGCCAAAAACGAAAAGGGGGTCAAGTTTCAGATTCCCTCAGATGTTTGTGAGGATATCCTGGGCGTGCTGGAGCTGACCTATGTTCACAAGCGAACTCACTGGAAACACGGCGGTATTGTCGGCGTTTTTGGATATGGGGGAGGGGTTATCGGCCGGTATTGTGATCAGCCGGAAATGTTCCCGGGTGTGGCCCATTTTCACACCATGCGGGTCAATCAACCCGGTGGAAAATATTATTCCACCGAATATCTGGAAAAAATTTGTGATTTATGGGAACGAAGGGGCAGCGGTATCACCAATATGCACGGTTCCACCGGGGACATCATCCTTTTGGGGACCCATACTCCTCAACTGGAAGAGGTCTTTTATGAACTGACTCACGACATCGGGCAGGACCTCGGCGGTTCAGGCTCCAACCTGCGCACCCCTTCCGACTGTCTGGGGAAATCCCGCTGTGAATACGCCTGCTATGATACCCAGGCCCTGTGTTTTGACCTGACCAATGAGTATCAGGATTATCTGCATCGCCCGGCCTTTCCTTATAAATTTAAATTTAAATTCGACGGCTGTCCTAACTGCTGCGTGGCCTCCATCGCCCGGTCCGACATGTCCTTTATCGGCACCTGGAAGGATGATATCCGGATCGATCAGAAGGCCGTGGCCGCTTATGTGGGCGGAGAATTAAAACCCAATGCCGGCGCCCACAGCGGAAGGGACTGGGGGGCCTTTGATATACAGAAAGAGGTCATTGGCCTGTGCCCGACCAATTGTATGGCCTGGGACGGAAAAAAATTGACCATTGATAATCCGGAATGCACCCGCTGCATGCATTGTATCGATGTCATGCCCAGGGCCTTGAAGATCGGCAAAGAGACCGGTGTGTCCATCCTGGTCGGGGCTAAGGCCCCCATCCTGGATGGGGCCCAAATGGGGTCCCTTCTGGTTCCCTTTATCAGCGCCGAACCGCCCTATACGGAGATCAAAGAGCTTATCGAGAAGATCTGGGATTATTGGATGGAAGAGGGCAAAAACCGGGAACGTCTTGGTGAATTAATCAAGCGCAAAGGGTTCCAGAAACTGTTGGAAGCCACTGAACTGGAACCGGTTGCTCAAATGGTTAAGGAACCCCGGACCAACCCCTATATCTTCTGGAAAGAAGAAGAAGTAGCGGGCGGGTTCACCCGGGACATTCAAGAATATCGCAAGTATCATCTGAGATAGGAGGTAACAACCAATGCCTTATGATCCATCAAATCCATTAAAGGATAGAATTACCGATATCGGACCGAAAAATTATCAGGAATTTCTTCCTCCGGTCATTAAGAAAAACTTCGGCAAGTGGGAATACCATGAAATTTTAGAGCCCGGCATACTGGTCCATGTGGCCGAAAGCGGAGACAAGGTCTTTACCGTGCGGGTTGGCGGGGCCCGTTTGATGAGTATTTCCCATATCCGGGAAATCATGGAGATCGCCGACAAACACTGCGGCGGATTCCTGCGTTTCACCACCCGGAATAACATCGAGTTCATGGTCGATGACCACTCAAAAGTCGAGCCCTTAAAAAAGGACCTCCTGAGCCGTAAACAACCCGGCGGAGGTTATAAGTTCCCCATCGGCGGGACCGGCGCCGGGATCACCAACATTGTTCATACCCAGGGCTGGATCCATTGCCATACTCCGGCCACCGATGCCTCCGGGGTGGTCAAGGCGGTCATGGATGATTTGTTTGATGAATTTACCAGCATGAGAATGCCGGCCCAGGTCCGGATATCCCTGGCCTGCTGTTTAAATATGTGCGGTGCGGTCCATTGTTCCGATATCGCCATCCTGGGCTATCACCGCAAACCGCCCATGATCGATGCCGAGGTCATTGACAAGGTCTGTGAAATTCCGCTGGCCATTGCCGCCTGTCCTACCGCGGCCATCAAACCGGCCAAGATCAAGAAACCGGATGGGACAGAAGCCCAGGCCGTAGCCGTCAACAATGACCGCTGCATGTTCTGCGGAAACTGCTATACCATGTGCCCAGCTATGCCCTTGGCCGATGCGGACGGGGACGGGATCGTCATTATGGTCGGGGGCAAGGTCTCCAACAGGATCAGCGCCCCTAAATTTTCCAAGGTGGTCGTGGCCTTCCTGCCCAACAATATACCCCGCTGGCCGGAGGTCACCTCTTGTATTCGGAATCTGGTTGAGGTGTATGCCGCGGATGCCCGGAAATATGAGCGGTTGGGAGAATGGGCCGAACGGATCGGTTGGGAAAAATTCTTTGAAAAAACCGGCTTGCCGTTTACCCATCATCTGATCGATGACTTCCGCGACCCGGCTTACTATACCTGGCGGCAGACTTCCCAATTTAAGTTTACCGCTTAAGTCCTGTTGTCGGGAAAATAAAACTTAACAGTTCGGAGTGAAGAGTTCGGAGTCGGGGAGAGGGTCTTCACCCCGAACTCCGACCTTAACCGTCATGCCACGCTTTTGAGTGGCGTGACACCACGACGATACGGTCGGGTCCCCCGACCTAAACAGGAGGCCTCCAAGGAGGCCGGTCATGAAAATAGGGCTGATCAACGAGTCGTCTCAAAACCTATTTTCGTATTAAACTCATAAGGAAAGAGGATTCAAATGGAAACAGCCGAAGCCCAAAAGATTATTATCGAAGGTCTGGAAAAGAAAAAGGGCAAGTCCAAGTTTTATCTAAAAGATTTTTATGCCATGCTGCCCGATTGGAAGCCTCGGGAAGTAAATAAACTGGTCAATAATATGGTCCAGCTTGAGATGCTGGAATACTGGTCCAGTGGCAGTACAACCATGTACGGCCTTAAAGGGGCCGGAAAACAGGCCGCTGCCGAGGAAGGGGAGGAATAGCCCGATATTGCATCAGGTGTTCCGACCTCCTAAATAAATTTTAATTCAGGAAAAAAATGGGCCTTCCCCGAATCATGATGACCTCCCTTCGGGGGGGTTCCGGAAAAACCGTCCTCTCCATGGGAGTTCTGGCAGCCTGGAAATCCCGGGGACATAAGGTCCTTCCCTTTAAAAAGGGACCGGATTATATCGATGCCGGATGGTTGGCCGTGGCGGCGGGCCAGCCCTGTTTTAATCTGGACCCTTTTTTGATGGGCAAGGCCAGGGTCCTTCATTCCTTTCAGTATAGGGCCCAATACGGGGAGTTATCTCTCATCGAAGGCAACCGGGGCCTGTTTGACGGGATTAACCCCCAGGGAACTTACAGTACAGCAGAATTAGCCAAAGTTTTAAAGGCGCCTCTTTTGTTGATCGTGGATTGTACCAAGACCACCCGTACCGTAGCGGCCATGGTTCTGGGTTGCCGGCAATTTGACCCGCGTCTTGACCTTAGCGGGGTTATTTTAAACCATATTGCCGGCTCCCGGCATGAAAAAGTTATCCGAAAGGCCGTTGAAGAGTATTGCGGTTTGCCGATTTTAGGGGCCATACCCCGGATGCCCTCCTCCCTTTTCCCGGAGCGTCATTTGGGACTCCTTCCCTTTCAGGAACACCCCGAGGTGGAAAAGGCAGTTCAATCCGCCCAAAAATTGGCGGAAAGTTATTTGGATCTGGACCGTCTTCTGGCCCTGGCTTATACGGCCCCTGTTCTGAAGTCCTATACCTCCCCCAAAGTTTTTCATAAAAAAACGAGGTCTTCTTTGATCAACCCTTCCATTGGAATTATTCAGGATCGGGCTTTTCAATTTTATTATCCGGAAAACCTGGAGGCCCTGGAAAGGGCCGGTGCCAAGCTGGTCATTTTAAATGCCCTGGAGGGTGAATTTCCCGCTTCCCTGGACGGGCTCTACGTCGGGGGCGGATTTCCTGAAACCCAAGCCCTCTCTTTGGCTAAAAATGATACCTTTCGTTCGGCCCTGAGGGAGGCGATTGAAGATGGGCTTCCGGTTTACGCCGAATGTGGGGGATTGATGTACTTAGGGAAAAACCTGTTTTATCAGGGAGAGGCTTTCCCGATGGTGGGGGCCTTTCCTGTGGATTTTGTTTTGGAAAAAAAACCTCAAGGGCATGGGTATACCCAGATCAGGGTCCGGGAGGAAAATCCTTTTTTCCCGGTGGGCAAGATCCTTAAGGGACATGAGTTCCACTATTCCCGAATAATTACTGAGGATTTATCCGAGATTTCTCCGGTTTTTAAAATGCTCAAGGGGTTTGGGATTGATGGAACAGGAGACGGCCTGGTTTATAAAAATGTTTTGGCGACTTATACCCATCTGCATGCGCTGGGGACCCCGGAGTGGGCACCGGCCCTGGTGGAAAAAGCAAAAAAATATAAGCACTGCTCTCACCAGGGAGAGCTCTTGTCAGGTGAAACCCGTTTAAGCCGGTGGTCTTCCGCAATACCTCAGTGAAACGATTGAAGAGGCCTTGAAAACAGATAACAGCGCCGGATTGAACAAATAAATTGAGAAATAATGAACAAATTACCCTTGACATTTTAATGAAAATAGGTCATTTATTGGCCACAAAATAAAATAATTTTGTAGGAGGACAAATCATGCCAACGGTAGAATTTAAAGGGAAAACCTTTAATGTAGATGAAGATGGCTTTATCGATGACTTCAATACCTGGAGTCGGGAATGGGTTGATTATGTAAAAGAATCCGAAGGAATTAGTGAGCTTACCGAGGAACATTGGAAAGTTATTGATATTCTTCAGGACTATTACAAGAAAAACGGGATTGCCCCCATGGTCCGCATTTTATCCAAGGTGACCGGATTTAAACTGAAATATATCTATGAATTGTTTCCCTCCGGACCTGGAAAAGGGGCCTGTAAGATGGCCGGCCTTCCTAAGCCGACCGGCTGTGTGTAAAGAAAATTCAAGTTACAAGTGACGAGGAAAAATTCATTTAGCCATCTCTTGAGACCTTTGAAAAATGTTCAATTTTGGTCAAGATCAAGGAAGGCGAAAATTTCAACCGCAGGAATATGTGGTATTTCGAGGAGTTGAAATTTGAGCCTGACGAGAGAGATTGGGCAAAAGGGGGCATTTTTCAATGGTCTCTCCTCTTGTCACCGGTAACATGAATCAACTATGAGGCTGGAAAAAATCTTATCAGATAGAAAGTCAGCCATCCTTAACCGATGGTTTGACCGGACTATTAAGACCTACCCCGAAGAGACTGCCAGATTTTTAAAGAGTAAGAAGAATCGTTTCGCCAATCCGGTTGGAAACATCCTTTCCCAGGAACTTGAATCCATCATGGACGGCCTTTTTCAAGGGACAGATCTTAATATCATACGGCCCTCTCTTGACAATATCATTCGTATTAGAGCGGTTCAGGAAATCTCCGCCTCGCAGGCTGTGGCCTTTATTTTCTTGCTGAAATCGATTATCAGGGAAGAACTGGAGCAAGAGATAGAGGAAAACCGGATCGGGAAAGACTTATTAGAATTAGAATCCAGGATTGATGAACTGACACTCCTGGGGTTTGATATATTTATGCAATGCCGGGAAAAGATTTACGATCTTAAAGCCAACGAAATCAATAAACGAACCGTCGGGGTCCTTAAGAGGGCTAAATTAGTGGTGGAAGATCCGAAAGAATTTTAGATTGCGGATTTCGGATTTCTGAATGCGAAACAACAAAATCGGGGTTTCGGCGGATTTGGTTCGGGTTGTCTAATAGGATGAATTCGTAAAAAGTCGCCAAAAGCCCATTCCGTCATTCCCGTGAAAACGGGAATCCAGTGTTTTAATCAGTTGCGCTAGGCCTGGATTCCCGCTTGCTCGGGAATGACGATTTTTACGATTCCATCCAAAATTCCGCAATCCTCAATCCGAAATTAAAGAATAAAAGATTGTTTTACCCTTAGAACTTTTTTAGATTTAAGGTGCCGGTCTAAGGCGGTCTTTTTTTCAGTCAATTGTTTCAGAACCAAACCCTTACCTTTTATGATGAGAGGTAGACATTCATGAATTTTATAGCGGGTATTATCTTATCCTTCATCACGGTGCTGGTTCTCGTTTTCATTCCCTTTGTCGGGATGCAGGTGGCCAACCTCCAGGTTTTATTCGGGGTGATTATCCCTTATGCGGCCATAGCTATTTTTCTGGTGGGAGTGGTCGGCCGATTGCTCCTCTGGTCATTTTCCGCAGTTCCCTTCCGCATTCCCACCACCGCCGGTCAACAGAAATCCCTATCCTGGATCAAACCCAGCAAAATCGAAAATCCTTCCAGTGCCGCAGGCGTTTTTGGCAGGATGCTTTTGGAAGTCCTGCTGTTCCGGTCTCTTTTTCGGAATTCGACTATGGAATTTCGAGAAGGACCCCGGGTGACCTATGAATGGGAAAAGTGGCTCTGGCTTTCGGCCATCCTTTTTCACTATTCCTTTGCTGTGGTTTTAATCCGACACCTTCGCTTTTTTACCCAGCCGGTTCCGGCTTTTGTCACCCTCCTGGAATCTTTGGATGCCTTCATGCATGCGGGCATCGGCCCCTTGCCCGGTCTGATGCTTCCCGGTATGTACCTCAGTGGAATCGTCCTTTTGGCAGCCGCCGGTTATTTATTCTTGAGAAGGGTTTATATTCCCTCGGTAAGATATATTTCCTTGCCCACCGATTATTTCCCCTTGTTTTTGATCATCGCCATCGCTACCACCGGTATCCTGATGCGTTATTTGCTGAAAGTCGATGTGGTCAGCGTGAAAGAATTGGCCCTGGGGCTGGTAACCTTTCATCCCATCGTCCCCCAGGGGATCGGGGTTCTTTTCTACATGCACTTGTTTTCGGTCTGTTGCCTTTTTGCCTATTTCCCCTATAGTAAGCTGGTCCATTTCGTAGGCGTTTTTCTGAGTCCGACCAGGATCATGGCCAACAATAACCGTTTTGTCCGGCACGTTAATCCCTGGAATTACCCGGTAGAGGTCCATACCTATGATGAATATGAAGAAGAGTTCAGAGAAAAAATGGTTGAGGCTGGAATCCCAGTGGAGAAGGAGGAGTAGCTATGGCCGATAAAAAAACCCCATCTCCTGAAGAATTATCCCAGATAAAACATTCCCCCCCGCTTTTAAAAGGCTGGATGGATACGCCGACCATCATTAAACCGGGCACCTATTGCTACGGCGCCCAGACTAAAAACCTGGAAGCGGTGGGGCTTCCCAATGCCAGGGCCTGGAATCCCTTGGATGCCGACTGGAAATTACCCGATAATTGGAAGACGATTATCATTGAGGGTATCAGGGAACGGATCAGCCGTTTCCGAAGCTTCCATATTTTTATGGATATCTGCGTCCGCTGCGGGGCCTGCGCCGATAAATGCCATTTTTTCATCGGTTCCGGAGATCCGAAGAATATGCCGGTTTTGAGGGCCGAACTCCTGCGTTCGGTCTACCGGCGGGAATTTACCACCGCCGGCAAGATTTTCAGAAAGATGGTCGGGGCCCGGGACCTTACCGAAGAGGTCGTCAAAGAGTGGTGGAGTTATTTTTTCCAGTGCACCGAGTGCCGGCGGTGTTCCGTATTTTGCCCCTACGGCATCGACACCGCAGAAGTGACCATTATCGGCCGGGAACTCCTTAATTTATTGGGCCTGAACATCGATTGGATCGCCGGACCGGTGGCCAACTGTTTTCGCAAGGGGAACCATCTCGGCATTGAGCCCCATGCCTTTAAAGACATGATTGATTTTTTTCTGGATGAAATCGAGGGGATCACCGGTATCCGTCCGGACCCGACCTTTAACCGGAAAGGGGCGGAGATCCTCTTTGTCACTCCGTCGGGGGATGTCTTTGCCGATCCCGGGACCTTTACCTGCATGGGTTACCTGATGCTGTTTCATCAGTTGGGTCTGGACTATACCTGGAGCACCTACGCTTCCGAGGGCGGGAACTTCGGATTTTTTACCTCTCATGAAATGATGAAAAGACTCAATTCCAAGATGTACGCTGAAGCCAAGCGGTTGGGGGTCAAATGGATCCTGGGCGGTGAGTGCGGGCATATGTGGCGGGTGGTCAATCAGTACATGGACACCATGAACGGACCGGCCGATTTTCTGGAAGAGCCCGTTTCCCCGATCACCGGTACCCGCTTTGAAAACGCCACGGCTACCAAGATGGTCCATCTGGTTGAATTCACCGCCGACCTGATCCGCAACGGCAAACTGAAGCTGGATCCCAGTCGGAACGATCACCTCAAGGTGACCTTTCATGATTCCTGCAATACGGCCCGGGGCATGGGCTTTTTTGAAGAGCCCCGCTATGTCCTCCAAAGCGTCTGTAATAATTTTTTTGAAATGCCGGAGGGCACCATCCGGGAACAAACCTTCTGCTGCGGCAGCGGCTCGGGATTGAATGCCGGTGAAAATATGGAGTTGAGGATGCGCGGGGGATTCCCCAGGGCCAACGCCGTAAAATTTGTTAAGGAAAAACACGGGGTCAACATGCTGGCCAACATCTGCGCCATCGACCGGGCGGCTTTAAGCACCCTGATGGAATACTGGGTGCCGGAAGTCGGGGTCACCGGGCTCCATGAACTGGTGGCCAACGCCCTGATTATGGACGGGGAGATCGAACGGACCACGGATTTACGAGGTGAACCTTTGGGGGAAGAAGCCGAGGAGGATAGTGAAGAATGATGTACGACGAAAATAAAGTCATTCCCATAATTATTGTCTTTGTGATTCTGGTCACCTTTCCCCTCTGGTACAACCTGGGGAAAGCCGCTCCCCAGCCGGAGCGGAAAATAGATACCCCGGTCATTCAGGAGATGAAGGAAAAAAAATGTATCGAACCCAAGGCGGCCATGATCACCACTCATATGAAAATCCTGGACGAGTGGAGACATGAGGTGGTGCGTGGGGACTACCTCAGGCAAATGACCACCGCCGACGGCCGGGTTTTTGAAAAAAGTCTCCAAAACGGTTGTATGAAATGCCATTCCAATAAAACCAAATTTTGCGATCAGTGCCATAATTATATGGAAGTCAAACCCGTCTGCTGGGATTGCCATATTGCTCCGAAGGAGAACATATGATGGGCATCAATAGAAGAGAATTTTTAAGGATCAGCGGGATCGCTTCCCTTTGGGGGCTTGGGGGAAAGGCCGCTTTCGAGATCCTTAAGCCCGGTGCCTTGGAAGCCCAAACCCGGGTGCCCTTGTCGAAAGCGAAAAAGTGGGCCATGGTCATCGACACTCGCAAATTCAAAGCCGCGGAAGATTTTCAACGCTGTATCGATGCCTGTAATATCGTCCATAATGTCCCCAAAGTGGCCAATGTGCGGCAGGAGATCAAGTGGATCTGGAAGGAAAAGTACGAGAACGCCTTTCCCGACGATCAAAACCAGTTTCTTCCCGAAAACATGGAGAACAAACCTTACCTGGTGCTTTGCAATCACTGCACCAATCCGCCCTGCGTCCGCGTCTGTCCCACCCAGGCTACTTTCAAGCGACCTGACGGGATCGTCATGATGGATTATCACCGCTGCATCGGTTGCCGGTTCTGTATGGCCGGTTGCCCCTACGGGGCCCGGAGTTTCAACTGGAAAGACCCCAGGAGGTATTTCAAGGAACCCAGCAATCCGGAATATCCGACGAGATCCAAAGGGGTGGTGGAAAAATGCAACTTCTGCGAGGAACGGATCGTCAAGGGGCTGTATCCGGCCTGTGTGGAGGCCAGCAACGGGGCCATGGCCTTCGGAGACCTGGATAATCCCAATTCGGAGGTCAGGAAACTGCTTAAGGAAAATTATTCCATTCGACGAAAACCCAGTTTAGGAACGCAACCGAATGTTTATTTCTTAGTATGAGGTGATTATGTTTGAAAAGGCGCTGTCGGGAACGAAAAACTATTACAGCTGGATTTTCTTTTTATTGATATTTATCGGCATCGGCTTTGCCAGTTATCTCTATCAGTATAAAGAAGGATTGGGCATAACCGGCATGAGCCGTGACGTCTCCTGGGGATTCTATATCGCCCAGTTCACTTTCCTGGTCGGGGTGGCGGCTTCGGCGGTCATGCTGGTCTTGCCCTATTATCTGCACGACGTCAAGGCCTTCGGCAAAATAACCATCCTGGGCGAATTCCTGGCCATTGCCTCGGTGGTCATGTGTATTCTGTTCGTCACGGTAGATGTAGGATATCCGAACCGGCTCCTGAATATATTGCTTTACCCCTCCCCCAAATCGATTCTCTTTTGGGATTTTCAAGTTTTAACCATTTACTTGCTCCTGAATCTTTTTATCGGATGGAATATCCTCAATGCCGAACGAAAGGCCGTCGCTCCCCCCAAATGGGTGACCCCTCTTATTTATCTTTCCATCCCCTGGGCCATCAGCATCCACACCGTCACGGCTTTCCTGTACGCCGGCATGCCGGGGCGCCATTTCTGGCTGACGGCGATCATGGCCGTCCGCTTTCTGGGATCGGCCTTTGCCGCCGGTCCGGCCTTTTTGATTGTTTTGGCCCTGTTAGTCAGACGGTTGACCGCTTTTGATGCTGGTCAGGAAGCCATCAATAAATTAAGAAATATTGTCACCTACGCCATGCTGGCCAGCATTTTCTTTGTCATTTTGGAAATATTTACCGCTTTCTACAGCAACATCCCGGGCCATAAACATGCTTTCCAATATCTTTTCTTCGGTCTGGAGGGACATGGTAAGTATGTAATCTGGACCTGGATTTCAGTGGTCGCGGGCATCGGGGCGGCCTTCCTTCTGTTGTTGCCGGTCACCCGGAAAAACAATGCCTGGCTGGTGGCCGCCTGTATCGGTGTCTTCGGTTCCCTGTGGATCGAAAAGGGATTGACCCTGGTGGTAACCGGTTTTGTCCCCTCCCCTCTGGAGCATGTCACTGAATACGTCCCCACGCTGCCGGAAATCTTTATAGCCCTCGGGATTTGGGCCACCGGTTTTCTGGTGTTGACCCTGCTTTATAAAATCGCCCTGGCGGTCAAGCTGGATCCCAACAGCGCTTCGATTCATTAATCCTCCATGCCCCGACAGGGGCGTGGCATCACGATACGGTCGATCTTCGACTTTATCGACGAGGACTGGTAAAGGGTAACCTCGAATCCTATTTTCGAACTAATCAATCTTTTTCCCGATTTTGAAACCCACTTTAAGCCCATTCCCGAAAGGGGATGGGTTTTTTTTTTGAACCGGAAATAAATATTGGAATGAAGGGGACATCTATCTATAATAAGGTATGACGACCAAAAGGAAACCCTATCACCTGATACCGCACACGGGTGATTTAGGTATGGAGGTTTGGGGGAAAGACCCAGCTGATCTATTTGCTCAGGCGGGCTGGTCTTTTTTTGATATCATGATAGAAACCGGCAAAATTGAGCTTCGGCAGGAAAGACTGGTGGAGGTGGAAGCCCCGGACCGGGAAGCCCTTCTGGTGGCCTGGTTGGGTGAGCTTCTATATATCTTTGAAATAGAACGTCTGGCTCTTGGCCGGTTTTCAATTCAGGCCATGACTTTTCAGACCCTTTCCGCTCAGGGATGGGGAGAACCCCTTGATCCCCAAAAGCATCAGATCAAGACGGTGATCAAAGCGGTTACCTATCATCAACTGCGCATCTGGGAAGCCAAGGGGCTTTGGCGGGCCCGGGTAATTTTTGATCTATGAGTGAAGCCTGAATACAGGAGCCAGGAGCCAGGAGCCAGAAGCCAGAAGCCAGAAGCCAGAAGCCAGAAGCCAGAAGAAAAATCCTATGTTAATAATCCGAAAGAAGTGATAAACAATTATTTGATTAAATCTTGACAGACCCGTAAAAAGTCGTCATTCCCGCGCAAGCGGGAATCCAGATCATTCCTAACTAATCAAAAACACTGGATTCCCGTTTCCACGGGAATGACGCAAAGGGACCTTGGGCGACTTATTACGATTTTATCAATCTTAAAAATCTTAGTAATTGGATTGTTCTTTTATTTTTGAATTCTGACTCCTGGATTCTGGATTCTTTTCATTGGAGTATCTTATGAGCGAGAAAATCAAAATCGAAAAAGTTGATGATTACCGTTTCCGGATCCCCCGCGAGGGGAAGATGCGGACCGATGGCCTGGTCTTTGTATCCGAGGACATGCTTCCTGATTTAAGGCAGGATCAAAGCCTCCAACAGGTGGCCAATGTGGCCTGGCTGCCAGGAATTGTCGGGAACTCTTTGGGCATGCCTGATATCCATTGGGGATACGGGTTTCCTATTGGCGGGGTAGCTGCCTTTGATCTCGAAGAGGGAATAATCTCTCCGGGCGGGGTGGGATACGACATCAATTGAGGAGTCCGGTTGCTGCGCTCCGGGTTGAGCCGCAAAGATATCGATGGTCAAGTCAAGGAAATCGTTCAGGCCCTTTTTCGAAATATTCCTTCCGGAATTGGTTCACACCGCAAGGATTTAAAACTGACTGCCAAGGATCAGGAAAAGGTATTAGCTCAGGGCGCCCGCTGGGCCGTGAGTCAGGGCTTCGGGAGTCCGGAAGATCTGGAACACATTGAAGAAGGAGGTTGCATCGAAGGGGCCAGGCCCGATCTGGTTTCGGTCAGGGCCTTGGAACGGGGGAAAGACCAATTAGGCACTCTCGGCTCAGGTAATCATTTTGCTGAAGTAGGTTACGTGGAAACCATTTACGATCCGAAAGGGGCAAGCGCTCTGGGTCTTTTTGACCAGCAAGTCACGGTTATGGTCCATACCGGATCGCGGGGTCTTGGACATCAGGTTTGTGACGATGCCATTAAAAAACTGATCCAGGCCACAGCCAAATATGGTATCGAATTACCGGATCGGCAGTTATGCTGCGCCCCCCTTGCCTCTTCCGAAGGCCGGGAATATCTGGCGGCCATGGCCGCGGCCGCCAATTTTGCTTTTGCCAACCGGCAGATTATTGCCCATTGGGTTCAGGAAACCCTGGAACAGGTTTTGCGGATCGGCCCCAAGGTCCTGCAATTGAAACTGATCTATGACCTCTGTCATAACATCGCAAAATTTGAGGATCACCGGGTTGAGGGCCGGATGAAGCGTTTATGTGTCCACCGCAAGGGGGCGACCCGGGCCTTCCCGCCTCACCATCCTCAGATTCCCATAAGCTTTCAGGAGACAGGACAGCCGGTCCTCATCCCCGGTGACATGGGCCGTTACTCCTATGTTTTGCTGGGAACCGATCAAGCCATGACCGAGACCTTTGGCAGTGCCTGTCACGGGGCCGGCCGGGTCATGAGCCGTCATGCGGCCGCGAAGGCCGCCAGGGGCCGGGCCATCATTCGGGAACTGGAGGACCGGGGTATTTTCGTCCAAGGGGCCGGCAGGGGGACCATTGTCGAAGAAATCTCAGAGGCCTATAAAGATGTGGCCCAGGTGGTTGAAGTGGTCCACCAGGCCGGCATTGCTAAAAAGGTGGCCAGATTGAGACCTATGGGCGTTATCAAGGGATGAGATAAAAAAGACTAATTAGTTTTCATCCGGAAATTCGAATTTCCGGATAAAGCTTTCAGCAGTCAGCGGTCAGCATTTAGCCAACCACTAAGGCCAAAGGGTTTGCTGAAAGCTAAGAGCTGATGGCTGAGCGCTCGTCAGTGGGGGGTTGGGGAGGACTGAAGTATTTTTTTCAAGAAACAAAACCCCTCATTATAGATGCCCGGCGCTTCGCTCTCCCTGGGCCCGGCGACATTCAAAGTTTTAATTTGATAAGTATGGCCCCATTTTAGAACCGAACGAAAATTTTTCCCAGCCGGCAGGTCAATAATCAGAAATGGTTTTTGGTGAACCTTGGCCAATTTTTTGGTCAGGGCCGTGCCGCCCTTAGGACTTCCCCGGGTCAGAATCAGGGTTCCGTCGGAGTCCAGGATATTTTTTCCATGGTCAAGGATTCGGGCGGTGTCCGGAGAAATTAGGACGCCGCTAATCCGATATCTTTTGGATAAAAGAGAAAAATATGATAGTCATAACCCGATTGCCTTTTTGAAAAAAACTATTTGACAGGATCAACAGGATTTACAGGTATCTTGCTCAGGCTCCTGAAGACCCTGAGCAGCCTTAATCCGCTTCCAGCGGGAACTAATGCTTTGGCCCTCAGGCCGATTTAGTTTGTGCCTTTCTTCAGGAAAGGCACAAAAATCCAGGTAATCCGGTAAATCCTGTCTAATAAAAGCATTGTAATTTTAAAAATCTAAAAAGATGCTGATATTTTATTTTTGTCTTTTTAAATAAGAAGGTGACCGATGCCCCGAAGTAAACCGCTGGAAGCGGATATGAAACAAAAGATCAACAGCCAGTTAAAAGTACTTAACAAGAACCTGAAAACAAGACTCGCGGAATTTCAGAGGACTGAAACGATCGATTTACCAAAGGTCCTGCCGGCGGCGGAAGAATTGCAGGAACTCAAGGGGCTCATTGACTGGTGTCTCAGGCTTTGGGCGGAACACGATGGGTTTATTTTTAAACCCGGCCCCTATTTTAATGAATGAATCGATTATGTTTGTTTCTTATAATAAAACAAACCCATTTCATATTTTGCCACAGACAAAGGCAGGACCAGAGGAAGACGACTTGTCTTCCTCCTACCGTCAGGCCCTTCGGGCACTTAAATCCAGGTTCGCCGCCAGGTGATGGCTGGTTTTAGCTGGGTAATGTCACCCGGCTAAAAATATCTTGTCCGGCTTTTGTCCGTGTGGGTCTGGAGCGCCAGGATAAGCCTGGTACATCTTGCTGACTGAAAGGAGTCAGTCATGGGAATTGCCCGTTCACCATGTAGCGGCGGACCCCTGCGTGAGGGCAACTGAACGCAGGAAGCGGTCCGGTGACTGGGAACAATC
>JACQYK010000084.1 GCA_016208255.1 Deltaproteobacteria bacterium
GAGGATGGGCATGGCTTCGATATAGCCACCCAAATGGTAAGGTTTCTTTTACGTCTCCGAGACATCAAACTTGTATTCCTCAGCGTCCTTTTCCTCGGAAAAGGCCGGAGTCAAACCCGTAAAAACCTGGATGCAGACAGAAAATAGCAGGCAAAGTATACCTAAAATACAGCCGACCTCCACTCCCGATTTCTTCATCCTGGTCTACCTTAAGGAATCGATTTTCGGCATAAAGGTCAGAGTAAAAATCTCGTCTTTAAAGTCTTTCTTTTTGATCTTGGCGAAGATCATCACCGATTTATAGCCCTTGTAAAGGGGGCTGTTCGTTTCGATCACCGCCGGTCTCACCAGACCCGCCCCAAAATCTTTGATGTCCTTGAAATAGAGTGTTTTTATAAGCATACCGGCTTCGGTCTGACATTCGATCTTGACAGGCAGATTGTTATTCTTGTCCACCCACATTTTGAGCCGGTCATAAGCAACAGTCTTCGTCTTGGCCTTGAGATACAAAAGGGTTTCGTTTGGGCTGGAATCGAGTTTTTCCACATTATACTCCACCGAATAATCGAGGGCCAGTATGTCGGCGTTGTTGAAAACACCGCCGACGACGGACTGGAGGCTGGTAATGCGGATCGGCTTGCCCACATTGGGGACATAGAGCCACATATTATCTCCCAGTCTGAGTGTACTCCGGCCTTTCTCACTGGCCGGGGAAAGAAAGAGACCAACCATTTTATCTCTCCCTTTTTTGGCCGTAAAATAGACGTACTCTTTCTTTTTTCCATCCGGCTCGATGTTGATGATCTTCCGATACGACTCATAAGAATCGGGGCTGAGGTTCTTGTCTATCTGGGCCAGAAGTTGTGCCCCGTCAATCGCATAAAGAGGCGCGGCACCGCCGGCCCCCGCGACCAACAGGAGCGAAATTAAAAAAATTAAAAGTCTTTTCATTAATGGATCCTTTCGATATATCCCTTTTTCCCTATTTTTTTCTACCTCTTCCCACACTCTCAGGTCAAGGTGATTCCTTTACAATATAGCCGACGGCTTCCTGCGCGCTCCCCTGGAAGGCGATGCATTCTACGCCTCTCATTTTCATTCCTCTGACGATTTCATCCCCGAACTCTCCGGCGACGACGAATCTGATCCCGTTACTGCTAAAGAAGTCGCTGAACCCGGTCCAGGTTCGATCCCTCTCTTCACGGGAAGGGGTTGGTATTGATCCGGTCATCACGCCCTTTTCATCGAAGCCGATGGCGTCGATCGCCGAGGCTCCTCCCGCCGCCGGGCCTTTTCCGAAGTTGGGGTTTCCCACCGCTTTCATAAAGTTGCCCTCTCGGTCAAAGAGCAGATAGAAGGGGCTGCGGCCCATCCTGTCGGCGACAGGAGCGGTGGGAGCCTTGCCATTCGATGTCACGGCGATAGTGCCGGTCTGCCGGTTCCCTTCCGCAAAAAGCAGGAGTGGTGCAAAGATTGAAACACATATGATCACAACAAGCTGTACTTTTTTCACTGAATTCTCCTATACGTGCCGAAGGGCCTTGATCGGCTCCATCCGCGAAGCTTTGAGCGCCGGCTGGAGACTTCCGAGAATGGCGACCACGACCACGATCACTGATACGATAAGCAGATCGGATAACTGTACCGAAGGCAAGAGGACAAAAGTCTGCCGGGCGAAGGTGAAGCTGACCTGGGCGAGACGGAGCACGAAGACAATAGCCAGGCCTATAGCATTCCCGATGACCACCCCAAAAACCCCGAGCAGCAGGCCTTCCACCATGAACATGGAAAGGATCTTACCCGGCAGCGTGCCTATGGCGGCAATGGTGCCGATCTCCCGTATCCGCTCGTAGACCGCCATGATCATCACGTTCATGACGCTTACCAGCACGATGGCGATAAGCATGATCTTGATAAAGAGCGTCATGAGATCTATCATTTGAGCAATGTTGAAGAATGGGGAAAGACCCTCCCAGGTATGGACCTCAAATATCGGCTTGCCAAGCTTATTTTGT
Source organism: Deltaproteobacteria bacterium (assembly GCA_016208255.1). Classification (GTDB taxonomy): domain Bacteria; phylum Desulfobacterota; class RBG-13-43-22; order RBG-13-43-22; family RBG-13-43-22; genus RBG-13-43-22. Next base: position 2,016 of record JACQYK010000084.1, read on the forward strand.
TCACTGGAGAGCGTCCGGTCCAATTTGCGGTAAGTGCCGTGAAGGGAGCCGAAGTCTTTCAACCTGATGGCTATTTCGCTGATTTCCTGCTCGTCCATCCTGAGGATTTCCATGGCATCCTCAATGTGAACGTAGCCGTCCCTTCCGCCCGGGCCCGTGGCGCTTTCCAGGACCCCGCCGACCTTAAGCTGCTTTCCGTTAACCGAGCCGTCTTTGTTGGTGGCGATTACTACCACCATGTCGCCCACCTTTACGTTCATGCCCCGCGAGAGGAGTTCGGGGATCATGACTTCTCCCTTTTTAATAGCCTTTTCTCCTTTTATGACTCGCGACATCAGAAGGGGAACGGTCTTGAACTCTTTTTCGGGATAAACACCATTGAGCCTGATGGCGGTCGTTTCGGTAAAATTGCTGAACATGCCCCCGAATTTGATCCTCGGTGAATAGGCCTCGACCTCCGGCATCCCCTCAATCACCTTTTTGATCTTAGCCACGGCCTGGGGTTTCATGTTCATCGTCAAAGGGAGGTTTTCGATGGAGGCCACATAGCCCTTGCGATGGATCTGGATGTGACCGAGCATCGAGTCGGTGACCTGACTGACGATGAGATTTTTAAACGAGCCGGAAACAGCGGTGAAGACCAGGACAAAGATGATGCCCAGGGCCACGAGCGAGGCGGTGAGCAAGGTCCTCCTCTTGTAACGTATCAGGTTTCTTAAAGCGATCTTTAAAACGTTAGACACGATTTCCCTCCTTTTTCCCCTTCCGGTCCGCTATCTTCCCGTCTTCCAGGGTATAGATGATCTCCGCTTCTCCCACGATTTTTTGATCGTGGGTCGAGAAAATGAAGGTTGTTTTGAACTGGTCCCGCATCTTTTTCATCAGTTCGATGACCACATAGGCGGTCTTTTGATCCAGGTTGGCCGTCGGTTCGTCGGCCAGGACGAGCTTGGGGTTGGTCACCAGGGCCCGGGCCACGGCCACCCGCTGTTTCTGCCCTCCCGATATCTGGTCAGGATATTTCTGCTCCTGTTCCAGCATTCCCACAGCATCGAGGAGCTTCATAACCCGGTCCTCCCGCTCTGCCTTCGGGATATTTTGGACCATAAGAAGTGGATACTCAACATTCTCAAAGACCGTAAGGACCGGAATAAGATTGAAATCCTGAAAGATAAACCCGATGTTTGCTCCTCTAAAAAAAGCACTCTTCTTGCGGTCCAGGGAAAGGACATCGGCACCGGCGACGGTAAGACTGCCTTCTGTCGGCTTATCAAGACAGCCGATAAGGTTCAAAAGCGTGGTTTTGCCGCTTCCTGATGGTCCGACGAAGGAGACAAAGGAGACCGGGTAACCGCGTATAAGGAAGGTTGTCCGCCAAGAAACCGATCACAGCTTCCTCAATATATCGACCGGCTTCATCCGCGAGGTCCGCCGACCCATAAAGAAGCTGGCCAGGGCGCCGGCTATGAGCGACAGGGCCAGGGCGGCAGCACTGAGACCGGCCGAGATGCTTACGGGGAGTCTGACTGCTGTTGTTGTCGCGGTTGCTGCCTCCTTGGCAAAGGCCGGAGTAAGGTTGATCTCCCAGGGGGTCGAAACGGGGATGGAGAGAAACCCCAGGAGATAAGAAATCCCATAGCCGGCCAGAAGGCCGACGAGGCCCCCGGCCAAGGATTGCAGTAATGCTTCAGCCATGATTTGCTTTTGCACGTCTTTCCCGGTCCAGCCCACCGCTTTCAGGATGCCGATCTCGCTGGAGCGGGCCACCAGGTTCCCGAGCATAGTCTTGATGATCAGAAATATGGCACCCCCGAGGGCCACTATGGAGGCCAGCCAGGAGAACTGGTCCGATATCTTTGATACACCTCCCATTAACTCCAGGAAGGAATCGGAACTGGTGACCGAGACCCCGGGGAGTTCCCGGCCGATCTGTGATTTCACCTGGGTGAGAAGCGAGGGGTTCCGGAGCCGCAGATAAGTGACATTGACGCCCTCAGCGAGGCCCGCCAGATCCTGGGCATTTTTCAAGGGCAGGTAGATATTGGCCGAGGCAATCTGCGACCCTTCCTTGATCTCGAGAAGCCCCACGACGGTAAAGGGATACTGGTCGATGGCCATTTGCCCGCCGACCCTGGTCTGATGGAATTTGGCATAGTGCTTCTCCAAAACAATTTCTCCTTCTTTTTCGGGGAAACGCCCTTCCTTGAGCCACTCCTTGACTTTGACCGGCCCTAGGCTTGGCTGCGTCAGATCGACGCCCATGATGGTCCGGAAACCACCCCGGTCAAACTCCCAAAGCAGAAGGGAAGAGGCTATGCCGGCGACGCCGTCGAGAGAGGCCAGCTTCTGCAGGTCATCAGCCGGAAGAAGCTGGTTGGAAAAAGGCAGTCGAATGCCCCGCATGGAAGCGGGCGTCTGGGCCGCATCAACGGCCCGCTTTTCCGGCTTCTGGATCACTATATCCGCCCCAAGGTTTTTGAAGGGCAGGCTCACCGCCTTCTGATAGGCGGTGGAGACGGCGTTGATGGCTACAAATAAGGCGATGCCGATGGCGATGCCGAGAACGTTGACCAGGGTCCGGTGGTGGTGATGGCGAAGCTCTTTGATGACGTAGCGAAAGTTCATGGCCTCCTCACTTTTTTCCCGTGGCCTGATTGAGGGCCGTTTTTAGATCGTCCAGGGTCCATTTGCCTTGAAAGAAGGCCGGGCCGGATCCGGTGGGAAAGCCGGCAAAGGTTATCTGCTTTACCCCAACCGTCACCTTCGGCGTACCATTGATCCAGATGATCAGGGGTACGTGCTGTTTTATGCCCATCCTGGCCATGAACTGCTCCCCTTCCTGCGAATCGAAGTCATGCCAGGAGACGTTCAGCAGGGTGCCGTAGCCGGAGAAAACGGCCTTCATCTTGTTGAGTGAATCAATCAAGGGGCCGTGGTTCATATAAAGGACGTCGACCTTGACCGGGTTTGCCGCCTGAATGGTTAGACTGAGGCTTAGACTAACGGAGAGGATGAAGAACACCACTAAACAGAGATAAATGGTTCTTTTCATGATATCACCTTCCCATCGAGCATACGGATCAGACGATTTGCGGTTTTGGCCAGCTCCACCTCGTGGGTGACCATAAGGATGGCGACTCCTTCATTACTATGGAGCCTGTCCAATATGTCCATAATGGCATCGCCGGTCGCTGAATCCAGGTTTCCGGTCGGTTCATCGGCAAAGAGGACCTTGGGGTGATTGATAAGTGCCCGGGCGATGGCCACCCTTTGTTTTTCTCCCCCGGAAAGGGCTGAGGGCAAATGCTCCGCCCTGGGCAGCAGGTCCATTTTCTCCAACAATTCCATGGCCCGTCTTTCCCGCTCTTCAGCCGGCATCTTGATAGGGAAGAGCGGAAGGGCCACGTTCTCCCAGGCGGAAAGGGTGGGGATCAGGTTGAAGGACTGGAAGATGAAACCCACGTTGTCCCGGCGGAAGAGGGCTAACTCATCCTCGGTGGCGCTGGTAATATCTTTCCCGTCAAGCATAACTTTTCCCTGGGTTGGGCGCTCCAGCCCCGAAAGCATGGATAGGAGTGTCGTTTTGCCGCAGCCCGATTTTCCGACCAGGCAGACGAATTCTCCGGCGGCCAGGGAGAGAGAGACCTCTTTCACTACCGCCAGATCGCCGTATTTTTTGGTGAGACCGGTACCGGTTAAGATCGTTCCGTTATTCATGTCGTAAAACCTCCGATGGTTTGATTTTTGAAATGCTTCGGCCGAGTAATCCGCCGCTCAGGCCGCCTATCACAACGGAAAGGAAGATGGCGAATGTGGCCAACGACCAGGATATGTGCACAGGAAGCTTGAGGGTCTTAAAGACCTGATCCCCCCCGCCCGGAAGAAAATGGGGGGTGGGGCTCATCTCCCAGGGAATGGGGATGTTAACCTTGATGAAGCCAAGTCCGACCGAGACGACGAAGGCTATGATCAGCCCGAGTAGGCCGGCCAGAAAACACTGAACAACCGACTCGGCCAGAAGTTGAGTCACCACATTACGATTAGTCCAGCCCACGGCTTTGAGCACGCCTATTTCTCTGGTCCGCTCGGCGATGTTGCCGGCCATGGTCTTAAAGGCAATGAGAACAGCAACGATGATGGCGATCAAAGAAGCGGCCATGGTGAATTTGTCGGACAGGGCAAAAAGGCTGCCGAGGAGCTTCAAGAAAGAATCCGGGGTACCGATGGTAGCCTTCTTGTCCACGATATTCGGCAATACTGAGGCGAGGCTGGTGATCTTCTCCTGGTCGGCTTTGATAAAGAGCAGGTTGACGTCTGCCGATTGGAAGGGGGAAACCGACTGCACCTGAGGGGAGCCGGCGGCCAGTTTCTGCGCTTCCGCCAAAGGTACATAGACATTGGCTACGGTGATTTTTGCCGCCCTGGAGGCGTCAACCACCCCCACCACCGGATAGGTATTCTTGGCTATGGATATATTTTCGCCTACCTTGATATGGAACTGCCGGGCGAAGGAGAGTTCGATGAGTGCTTCCGGTTGGCCCTCTTCCAGATAGCGGCCCTCGGTCACTGCTCGGGAAAGAGTAGCCGGGCCGACTGTGTTATTCTGCTCAATACCCAGGACGATCCAGGCCCTTTGGGGATCAAAGACCCAAAGCAGCACGGCCTTGCCGATCCCTCTCACCCCCGGCAGTTCCTGGATCTTTTTCACCTGGTCATTCCGTATGGTAACAGCGGAGCATGGGAAAACCGCGCCGGTAAGCTGCTCGGGGACATTCCCCGGCCGCTGGACCGTCACATCAGCCCCAATCTCTTTCAATGGGGCGTGGGCCGCCTGGCGGTAGGCGGCGGAAAGGGAGTTAAGGACGATGAGAAGGGCGATACCGACAGACAGCCCGATGATCGCCGCCAGGGTCCTCCGCCTCTGGTAATAGAGTTCATTGGCCAAATAATGTAGATTCATTCAAATTTCTCCTGTGGTGTTTTAATGTTCGTTGTGGCTCTATGACCTATTGAACGATTGGGATTTGAATTTGTTCCAAAAATATTTCATCAAGGACATACGGCCTGCCGGCCCTGACCCATGGCGCCTTCGATCATATGCAGAAACTTTTTTTGCTGTTCTTTATTGAGCATGGACTTGAATTCGAGCATATGGGAAACGACGGTCTTCTGCATGTCTTCCTGGATTTTATTGATCCGGGTTATCGTCGACTCGATGGCCTTGTGGTCGGGGTTATCCGCCCGCATGAGGGTGATGAGGGAAGTCCTTAACCGGTCCACTTCCTGTCTCTCCTTGGTCAGACCACTATGGAACAAGGCTGCTTTTTGGCGGAAGAGCTTGATTTGTTCCGGCTTCAGGGACAGCTCTTCGAAGAACATGCCCGGGCCGAAAGGACCCGGACGGACCGGGCCGCCGATCAATCCGGCAAAAGGAGGAGGACCGAACCGTGCCTGCCGGTAACGGGTGTAAGCCGCGGCCCCGAGCAGCGAAAAATTCAACAGTAAAGAGATGATCAGGATATACTTCAGGAGGTTATCTTTCATCGCTTGCCCCCGTCAGTTTCACATAGACGCCTCCGATTGAATCGGGAGGCGTGGCCTGGAAGAGATCGAGAGAAAATGATTCCTGAACGGTCAGGGGTCTTTCCGGGGTTCGGCCGGCGACGAGCAGGTTGCCGGAAACCATGCCGATAAAGACGACCATCAGGGCGAAGGCTATTTCGACTGCTCGTAGGAAAGTCGGCTGGAGGGTAAAGAAACCCCAGAAAGGAGTCCTTTTTTCATTTTCTTCGATTCGGGCCATGACCCTGGTTGCCAACCCATAAGGGGCCTCGAATCTTTCCGTAGAGCTGAAGAGATGATGGACCGCCATTTGCCCTGCTAATGCTTCTTCACAGCCCGGACATTCACGAAGGTGCAGCTCAAAGGCCTTTTTTTCGTCCGGATCAAGGTCTTGATCCACGTACCGGCTTATCATTGGTTTGACTGTTGAGCATTTCATTTTTTTTCTCTCCAACCATTTAAACGATTGAGATTCGATTTTGTTCCAAAAAATCTTTTCTTGCTTCATCACTTTTTTTGCAAAAGTTTACGCAACTCTTCTCGGGCCCTTGAGATTCTTGACTTTACTGTTCCAATAGAAATATGCAGCACTTCGGCAATTTCTTCATAAGAAAGCCCTTCGATCTCCTTCAAGATGATGACCGTTCGAAACTTCTTTGAGATTTTCTGGAGAGCGGTTTCTATCAGTCGGCCGGTTTCCTTTGATTGAACCAGCCCTTCAGGAGAAGGTTGGGCGTAAGGCAGGTTGTCGACGGCGGATTCATCATCACTGGGAACAAGGCGCACCTTTTTTCTAAAATCAAGACAGGTATTGACGGCTATGCGATAAAGCCAGGTGTAAAAGGAGACCTCGGGCTTAAAATCCTTGAGAGAGTTGTATGATTTGATAAAGGTATCCTGCGCGGCATCCTGGGCTTCTTCGTTATCATGAAGCATGTAACGGCAAAGGTTGAATATCCTGTCCTGATATTTACGGAGAAGCTCCTCGAAGGCCGAGTGGTCGCCCCCCTTCGAACGGTTTACCAGGTCTCCATCATTGGGGGAATTCATCAGGCCATCAGTTACCTTGTCGGACATTTCCTCTCCTCAAGCGGGTCCTGGAAAACAATCCGAGTCTGTTTCTCACAAAATAGGTATGGAGAACCGAAAACACCGAGAGAGGGGGGTACAGGACAACGGCGATTTTGAAGGTGAAGAGAGCGGTTTCGGCAGTTGAGTAATTCACAAGGAGATTGATTATACCGTAAAATCCGAGAATTGTAGGTATAACCGTCCCGACATATTTTCCAATCATCTTGAGTTCCTGATCCTTTTGGTTGAAATATCGTATCCCCATGTCGTCGAGTGTCCAGAGGGTGGAGAGCAGGAGGGAGACAAGGACTGTAATCAAGGTGATGACGAGAAGTCGGCTCAGTTGAAAGTGGCCTTCCGGTATGAGAAGAGATGATCCTACCGCCGGCCCCGCCACAAGTTGAAGGATACCGAGGAGCTTCGTGCCGAAGAGGAGGCCTATGCCGATACCCTGTAAGGGTCTGAAGACCCAATGCTTGAATGGTTGGACCTTTAGTCCCTGCTTCGGTTCAACCTGAAGAAGTACGCTTGATTTCTTTCGAGTAATGAACCCGTAGATTTTCGGCAGCAGGAAAAGGGGGAGGCAAAGAAGGGATGTAAAGCGCAAGAACCGCAAAGGGGCCTAACAGGTAGCCAGCCAGAAGGTGGACGGTATGGATTTATCAAAAAAAAAAAAAAAAATGATGGTAGGCAGCAAGACCGCCAAAGCCGGGGCCATATCTTTTGACCAGTTGCCCAGATTTCTTGACGTCAAGGGCATAGCGCTCTTCCTTTGAGTCCTTTCGTTCACATATATTCTCATTAACCCCGTTAAAAAGTACGGAAAACGTTCAGCCCGTGACCTCCTTTATACAATATTTACCGATTGGAAGATAATTTTATTGAAAAAAGACGTATTGGGGATCAAATTAAAAAAATAGTTGGGCCGGAGGGTGATTTAGATTAAACTAAATTTTTTATCGGACTCTCCTTTTGTTCTTGTATATCAAGGTATTGATCTGCAAACCGGGAGATCGTTGGTTTTTTTTGCGATCATTTTTTTTCTCCATTTTCTTAAACGATTGAGATTCGATTTTGTTCCCCGGCCTGGTCGCCGGCGCACGGCCAGTCTATGTCACGCTCGCGGTTGGTCTGCCGTTGTGGACTTTGGCCGTACGCTGGCTATGGCGCTCGCGTTGGATCGAACGGTTTTTCGCAATGGAGAAGCCGGGCAAATGATTTATTAGGCGCGCTAACCACCGATAGGCACCAGGCCCTGTCTACCACACCTCTGCCCAGGCCGTCTGACCCATTCCCGACTTGTTCATAGAGTCCGAAAAGAGTAATAAATGACACTTCCCTCTGACTTAGATTTTTAAATCCGACGGCTTCGTATCTTTCATATCCTCTTAGACATCGTTTTCAGATGTAACCCGGACGCTATCGCCAAATAGAGAGCCGTTAAAGCCAGTAAAAGCAGAAAGTCGACGGCTAACGGGAGATACCCCCGTTTTTCAATCAGATGTCTGGTAATATCGGTAAAATAAGTTAAAGGAGATAGATAAGAGATTACCCGCCCCCAGGCCGGCAGGTCATTGAGGGGAATAAAAATGCCACTGATGAATATCAGCGGAAATTTAATCAATGACGAAAGCATCATAATGTTACTGGGGGTGTTTGTCGGAGCAGAAGAGAAGATGAGCCCCAGTGAAGAAAAGCAAAATGAAGCCAGGATGATTCCTAATACCAGGATCAGGGGATAAGAAATAGCCATACCCAGGGCCATTCCAACAATAACAGGTATCAGTGAAATCAAAACGCCAAAGATAAAAGAGGCCAGTATGTCACCGAAGATAATGGTAGGAATGGTCACCGGGCAAGACATCAGTCTTTCCAACGTTCTTGCCTGAGTTTCCCAGGGTATTACGACGGGCGATATGGCGGTGGAGGTAAAGAACAACACCATTCCCAAGAGCCCGGGCATCACAAAAGATAAAGTCAGTTCCCTGCCGATAATAAAAGAAAGGAAAAGAAAAACAGGAAAGATAATACCGAATATCATTACCGGACCTTTAAAGTAGTAGATGCGGATATCCTTGCGGGCAATAGTCCAAGCACGATTGAGTTGCTGAACAACCATCGGTCCTGTTGACATCATCTGGTTTCCTTTCCGACAAGCGCTACGAAGGCGTCTTCCAATGACGGAGACAGCGTGTTAAGAGAAATAATTTTATGGCTGCTGGATGAAGAATAGTTGGCCAGTGTGTTTACCAACTTTCCTGGATCTGAGGTGTACAGCTTATATTTGTCGCCGATCTTTTTTACCGTGCTTACTCCAGGAAGCTTGACCAGTGACTCATATTCGGCCATTTCATCAAAACTAACCTCAACCGAGTGCAAACCACTGGTTGCCATTTTGAGTTTTTCAGGGGCGTCTATGGCCACGAGTGTCCCCTGGCTTATAATGGCCACCCGGTTGCAGAGTTGATTGGCTTCATCCATATCATGCGTGGTGAGAAAAATCGTCTTGCCCTTTGCATTGAGACTCCGGAGCAAATCATGGATGAGGCGTGCGCTCTGTACGTCCAGGCCTGACGTCGGTTCATCAAGAAACAGCACCTGCGGGTCACTGATAAGAGACATGCAGAGAATCAACCTCTGTTTCATTCCCTTGGAATATCCCTGGACCTGATCATCCTTTCTCTCAAAAAGACCGAGTTCCTGCAGGAGTTTTTCCCCTTTCTCTTTCGCCTTCCTTGAGCTTACACCATAAAGTTCTGCCATCAACATCAGGTTACCCCAGCCGGAAAGATCATTATAGGCATTGGCCATTTCCGGCACTACCCCCGTTATCTGTTTGGCTCCAAGACTGCCGGCCTTACATCCCATAATGGATGCATTTCCCTGATCTGCTCTTATAATGCCGGTCAGCATCCTCACGGTGGTTGTCTTGCCGGCACCGTTCGGGCCAAGGAAGCCGAATATTTCTCCCTTTCCTACCCTGAAGCTAACCTGATCTACGGCGTTAACCTGACCATAGCGCTTGACAAGGTTTTCTACACTAATGGCCTGGCCGTCATTGTTCATAGATCCTCTTTTCATCACCAAACTTTAATTATTTGGAATTGCTCACATGGTAAGTTTGGACCCCCGCGCTCACTATTCAAATCCTCAGGGACAGGATTCAGGTTTTATATCCAGGATAGGGGTCTTATCCACCATATCCAGTCCTTTGACCTGGATGACAGTGCCCTCAATATCAAGGACATCAAGGATCGACAGGCCGATGGGGTTAGGTCTAATGGGCGAATGCGTATTAAAAACACCCACCTTCTGATCATGGATCGGTGGCTTGATCCTCATAAACTGTTCGGTAAACTTGGGGCTTTTATGGAAATGAAAGATGACATAGATCTGATCTCCTGGTTTGATATCGTTCAATCCTTCCAGGTAGATTTCATCTATAACCAAGACCCCTTCCACATTCGAGACCTTCCAACTCCGGGGAATCTCTTTGGCGTCTGTTGAAACATACCCTATAGGTTTCATTTCGAGACCCATTTCTTTCTCCTGTGTCATCTTTTTTATTTAAATACAGAGGTTATTAAAATCGTTACCAGCAAGACCTTTTGAATCTCTTCCAAACCTATTTTCATTTATCCTTATCCGTTGGTTCTTTTTTTTCATCAACACAAGGATGGGTTCCTAAATCCCCGTGGCATTCCCGGATTTGCTCCGGGGTGCACTCCTGGGGAGTTCCCTTTAATTTTTCCGGTTGTTGGCAACAATCATTACAACACATCTTCATCACCTTCTTTCCTTGTTTATTATTTTCTTCCGGCATGGCTTTGATACAGGTGAGCCCTCTGGGGGGAACATTGTCGATCATTTCCACCAGATGGGAGGCTAGGGACCGAATGGCCTCTTTGTCCAGGGAATAGTGGGTCCAATAGCCACGTTTTTCACCCCGAACAAATCCAGCCTTTCTGAGAGCTTGAAGATGCTGGGAGGCGGCCGCCTTGGAAATATCCAGACGAGTGGCTAAAGCCCCAACACACAGATCATTATTAATAATCAATTTCAATAAGTTAAACCTTGTCTGATCGGCGAGTACTTTTAATCTTTCCATAATGGACTTAATTATTTTTTGATTTAAATAAGTATATATTAATTTGATTTTAATTTAACTTAATTGGATTGTCAAGAGAAAATTATCATTAAACCTCAGATTCTCTGGTTCTGTCCAAGTTGAGAAAAATGGGTTGGCGATGAAATAAGGAACAATCAATTCCTGAAAGAGACTGCCAGAAAGCATTTTTTCAAGAAGGCAGAAACAGACTTTTTGATTGTTTTTTACCGATTGGTCTGATAAAGATAGCTTCAAATTTTGGGGATGGAGTCCCCCTTTTCATAACCGCCCGGTGCGGGCTGATGACTCCTACCGCGCAGGCTGGTATAGCGGTAGGTCGATACGTGCAATTAGCACCCGCAACGAAGCGGTTTTTTTTGTGCCTGCGCCACGCTCCAATGATTATAAGCAAAAGGAGGATTCCAACATGGAACACATCTTTACTATCGCTGCCTTATGGCTTGGGCTGGCGGTTCTCTCCTCTGTCATCGCCTACCACCTGAGAGTGTCCATAGCACTGATAGAAATCTGTGTAGGGGTCATTGCAGCCGCTGTAGCAGGATATCTCGGGAAGTCGGAAGCCTTGGGATCCAATCAGGAATGGATGCGTTTTCTGGCATCTTCAGGAGCTGTCCTGCTCACATTTTTAGCCGGTGCCGAACTTGAGCCGGACGTTATTCGGAGGAAACTCAAAGAGGTAACGGTCGTCGGAATCATCGGCTTTCTGGCACCCTTTTTAGGCTGTGCCGCTATCGCCAGCTATGTCTTGAACTGGGATCTCCAGGCCAGTTTGCTTTGCGGGGTCGCCCTTTCAACCACCTCAATGGCTGTTGTTTATGCGGTGATGTTGGAAACTGGATTCAACAAAACGGACTACGGCAAGGGGATTTTGGGGGCCTGCTTCATCAATGATTTGGGCACAGTCATCGTCTTTGGTTTGCTGTTTGCGCCTTTCACATATAGGACTGTAATCTTCATCGTAGTAACTGCCTTCTTGCTGACGATTTTGCCATTTACCAGTCGTTTGTTAACCCGCACTTATGCCCATCGTACTGCCGCGATACGGACTAAATGGGTTATTCTCATTCTTTTTGGCTTGGGCGCCTTGGCGCTTTGGTCAGGCAGCGAGGCGGTTCTAGCTGCCTATATTGTAGGCATGGTGCTGGCGGAATTTTCAAGTGGGGATATCTTCTGGATTCGGCGTCTTCGAACTTTGACCGTCGGGTTTCTCACTCCCTTCTATTTTCTTAGGGCCGGAACATTTGTCTCTTTGCCGGCCCTTATTTCCGCTCCCCTGGTTTTTCTGATCTTGCTGGGCGGGAAGGTGTTCTCGAAAATATTCGGCCTCTACCCGGTCATCGGTCGGTTCCGCCGTCAGCGGGAGGAGAGGTGGTACTATACCCTGTTGATGTCCACCGGACTGACTTTCGGAACGATCTCGGCCTTGTATGGTTTTTCCCATAATATCGTCACTCAAGAGCAATATTCTTTCCTGGTGGCCGTGGTCATTGCCAGTGCCGTGGTTCCGACGCTGATCGCCAGCCTGGCTTTTTTGCCGCGCCATCTACAACCCGAACCGGATCGATCAGCAGAAGGGCTGCCCCGGGAAAACGGAATAACTGATGAAGGGTAGATGCTTATGACTAATAACTATTTGAACTTGAGAGACACTTTTTCCAAAAGCAGAGGCCAACCTTATTCATGAAGATGATCTATCCTTGGGTTTGCTGGACATTAATCCTCTGGCCGAAGGTCACTGTCTGATCATTCCCAAAAGGCACGTGCCCTGGTGGCATGACCTCACCACGGAAGAAACGGAGAGCCTTTTTAGTGTAGCTCGTATAATCGCCGGAAAAATGATGCAAACCTTTCAACTGGATTTTGTTTGCCTGTATGCCCGGGGCCGAAGGATACCCCACACCCATATCTTTTTAGTCCCTACCTCCCAGGGAGATCCTGTGGACCGTTTTTTCAATGCCCTGGAAGGATTTCAGGAAGCACCCGAGGGCCTGATCCGGTTGAAACAGGAGGACCGGATGAAGGAAACGGACGAAAGGTTACGAAAAATATAAGTTTAGATTCTTGAAGCAAGTGATTAAAAGCCGGTATTGGTTGACCGTTTCCGGCCAATTATTTCGGCCGGAAACGGTCGGTCGGGCAACGGCTACATTTAAGCCTTTTGAAGTTGGTTAATACACTCCTGGACGCCGGCCAGTTCTTTTTTTAACTGGTCCTGATATTCTTCCAGTTTGACCTTTTCCTCCTGGGCACTCAGAAATCGCC